>CAZOSN010000041.1:27541-28339 GCA_964582405.1 uncultured Oligoflexales bacterium
CCTAACCCGCCCAAGACCAACATATATTGAACGGCTTTTTTGCCTTTGCTTGCTTGGCATGGGATAATGGCAAATAAATTCCATTGGCCGGGGACTCAACGTGCAGCTTCGGGCGACCAACAGCCAAAAACTCGATTCGACAACCTTTGATGTCCTGATTATAGGCGGCGGCATCAATGGCGCCACCAGCGCCGCTTCGCTTGCAGCGCGCGGCGCTAGGGTTGCTCTAGTCGACAAGGGCGATTTTGCAAGTGCCACGAGCCAAGAATCGTCCAATCTAGTTTGGGGCGGCATCAAGTATTTGGAGTCTGGCGAAGTCAACCTCGTGGCCAAGCTGTGCAATTCACGCAATCACCTTGTGCAGTCCTACCCATCGACAGTCGAAGAAGCACGGTTTTTTACGACCATCAACGGGGATTTTCGCTGGTCGAGGTTTGGACTCTATGCGGGCACACTCCTCTATTGGCTGATTGGAAAATGCTATACCCGCCCCCCAAGGCTGCTAAGCAACTCCATCATCGCACGCGAAGAACCGATGATAAACCTAAGCTCAGCCCGAGGTGGCGTCGAATATTCCGACTGCTTGCTCAAAGATAATGACGCGCGGTTTGTATTTGGCTTTATCCGAAGGGCCTTGGATCACGGCGCTGTTTGCCTCAACTACCGAGAGGTTACAGGTGCTGAGCAAGATCACGAAGGCAAATGGCAGGTAACCACCCACGATCATGTGACCGGCAAGAAGGCTACCGTAAGCGCCCATGTCATCATCAATGCTGGTGGTCCTTATGCAGACGGTAT
>CAZOSN010000042.1:0-26700 GCA_964582405.1 uncultured Oligoflexales bacterium
TGAAATTTGACATAAAGAGTATACTGTTTGAGAACTTATGTATAACTGTCAGGCCGCAGGCGCCGCAGGCGAAGGATCTGTTATGTGATTTGTCAAACAAAAGATAGACCCCTCCATGTATTTTAAAAATACCAAATAATACCGGGCTTTTTTTGATCAAATAGTTGGCGGACCCTATCGCCATTAGAACGGATTCCCCTTTCAAAGCTAAACCATCTGTTATTCGAGGTCATCTCCGTAGATATGCCTCCAGTTACCTATTCGTTATCTAAGATGTGCATGCCTCAAACTTTCCGACGTGTTCAAAGCTTTTTCCACCGATTCTTCTACGAAGTCATGCACGGGGTTTGCTATTATACTTCAAAGGGCTTCATTTTTTTAGTGATCCTAATTCGCCGTCTCTATCTCCAAATAAATATTTAGCACCAGGCTTTTAATAAGCTCCGATCTTGCCAAGATACTTTATCTTTTAGGCAACGCCGCAGGCGACCTAACATTTTCCTGGCAACGGCGACTATCGCCCGCTTACTGCCCCTACTGCTTGTTACTCGGTTATAAAACTCTTTAAGACTCCGAGTAGGGGACATCTTTTTGATCCCTAAATCAACATAGTAACTTTCCGGGCTACCCCAGACTTCTTCTCGAATCTTCATAGTGGTATCTTCGGCTCCCAGCAGCAAAACCATCGGAGTCCAGGTGATTTGCGCTGGTCTTCGATGAGTAGAGCGAAAGTCCGAGAGGGAAATTTACATACCTACCTAGGGAGACGAATGCAAATTAATTGACGCTACAAACGCTTAAAGTATATACTTCGAAGTGTACTCTTGAATAGGAGGTCGCTATGAAAGCAACGGCGAAAGACCTGCGTATCAATTCAAAACTAATTATCGAGACGGTTGAACGAGGCGAAGAGGTTACTTTAACGTACCGTGGCATTGCCATCGCAGTCATCGTACCCATTAAGGGAAAGAAGGATGGTAAAGCGAAAGATTTGAAAGAATCCCAGCTATTTGGTATTTGGGCTGATCATAAACCTAGCAAAGACGTCGGTCAATATGTGAGAAAAATGCGCAAAGGGAGATTTTCGGATGCTGGTTGATACCGATATTTTGATTTGGTACCTCCGCGGCAACGCCAGAGCCAAAAAAGCCCTTGAAAACAAAGCCTGGAATATTTCGGCAATTTCTTACATGGAAATGGTTCAAGGTATGAGAAGCAAGAGTGAGCTAAGGATTTTGAAATTACATCTTGCTCGCACCAATTGTCATATTCATCATTTGACCGAAAGCATCTCGAATAGAGCTATTTTTCTGGTCGAACGGTTTTTCTTGAGTCATTCTCTACAACTGGCAGATGCCCTCATCGCCGCAACCGCTCTTGAGCAAGGGCTAAGCCTATTCACGGGCAATGCCAAGCACTATAGGCCCATCAAAGATCTCGAGATCATCCAATTTAAACCCTAAATCAGAGCTGCAAAGCGCTTCGCTTAAACTTCTGCAACGATTCAGCGTAGTTTATTGTTTCCATTGTAACTTTTGCCAGCCACAGAAAATCTTTCCGGATGACGAGGGATTAATGTTGTGGTGGCGATTGGGATGCGGATAAAATCTTTTTCAAGCGGAATTTTGCCAAGCACTTTCACTACGGCGTCTACAATAACTCTAGCTTGCTAAAACCGAACGGCGAGTTTTTGGGTAATCTGGTTGATCAACCGCCTGGTATTTTTCCTCACGAATATATAGGGCAATTCTGGGATCTCTATCAACCCGATAACAATGGACAGACCCCCAGCGAAACGTTAGTGCGGACGGTGTCTCATAAGGGATCGCGGATCCACTGCCACTAATTCTTGAACCAATAGACGAATGGAGCCAAGCCGGTCATCAGCTGGCATCCTATTGCCTTGTTGCTTCGACCTGCAAAAAAATCTCCCAGGTGAAATCTGGCGCGGCGAACGCCTCAGCGCGGGCCTACCCGCGGGTTATGATTCTGAGTCCTGCTATTATTTGAGCCACCGCGAGCACGCGCACGATGATAGGACCTTTTACTCGTGATGATAAGCGTGCCCCGGATTGTGCTCCCGCGATGGCTCCGACCGCCATAACAATGGCGGTAGAAAAATTCTCGGCATAAGACTGATGAACGACATGCTCTGCGACAGCAGCAAGGCTTGTCAGCGCCAAGACGAAATGGGATGTCGCCGTCGCTATGTGAACAGGATAGCCTAGCATATAGATAAGAGCTGGCACATGGATAATACCGCCTCCGATTCCCAAGATGCTTGACGCAAATCCGACGCCCGCGCTGACGGCGCAGCCTTGCTTGAACTTTGCAGGATCAAGTCTGAAATCATGGTCGGACTGCTTTGGCAATGGATGAGTCGAGCGCCACAAGAGGTAGGCGGCAATAACAACGAGCATCCCTGCCATGGCACGATCAAAGACCGCCCTCGGCAGAAGGCTTGTGGCGTAAGCCCCTAAAAAAGCCCCTGGCATCGCGGCCATGGCAAAGCGTATCCCATACTTAAAGTCGACCCGCCGCATCCTCGCATAGGCGATCGTCCCTGACACCGCGTTGCCAAGGACGACTGCCATTGAAATGGCCGTGATATGATTGCTTGGTTCGTTCGGCATGAGAAAAATAAGGATAGGGACAAGAAGAAAACCCCCGCCTGCCCCGACCAAAGTGCCAATCAAGCCAACGGTAAAACCAAGAAGGGCAAAAAGCAGCATGGCGGTCGGTTGCATGGGCTCCTTTCTTGGAATCCGGTGGCGTTATGATAGTCAGTGTGGATGTTTCAGCGTCTTCTCAAATAGCACGGCACTTTGATCGTCGATAAACCGCGCGGTAAGCTCATTTGCAGAGATGTTTAGGTCCAAAAACCCGTACGAACTTTTGACAAATTCGGTCTTCGGAAGAGATTCATCGATGGGATAGAGGGTTGCGCCGCCGCCACCAGATACAAACTGCTTGACGGGAAATAGCCTGCCCGATTCTTCGACATATTCCAAGGCATGCACATGGCCGGCAAGATAAATTGTATTTACATCGGAAAGCAAGGGACGCAAAAGAACGACCCGCTTCAATTGCTTCGGATCCCAGAACTCATTGTGCACGGAGCTGCTATGAACGAGCGGATGGTGCCCGTAGACAAGGGTCCAACCATAGTCGGAACGCTTCGCCATCCGCTCGCGCAAGAAATCCATCAGACACCGGTCTTTGGCTCCGCACATAGTCATGCTATTTGTGTCAATCGCCACCCACTGCACGATATTTTGAAAACTCACGCTGTAGAAATTGTGGGGCAATTTCCAGCGGGGCTCCTCATGGGACTTCATGATTTGGGCATCTTTGTCGCCTCGGTAGTCATGATTTCCCAAGACAGGGTAGATCGGCGCTTGGGACAAGCAAGCACCTTGATAGACGCCAAACATGGTCGATTGCCATCGAGGATCTTGAATGCCCGTTACACCGGACTGGTAGAAATTGTCTCCCAAGAGCAGAATACCATCGATCCCACCAAGTCGCTCGCATTCGGCTTCCATTGACATTGCCACCCACTTCTGTTCGCGGGCATCACTACCAGAATCGCCAAGGACAAAGAGCCGAATGTGATCAGGGTTTTTGCTTGAGGTTAGCTCGGTATGGATAGGATCTGTCGCCGGCAAGCTATCCCAGTATCCATGGGCGCACCAGTATATGAATCCGACCAGTCCTACCGCGATCGGTGCTGCAAAAAACGTAACGATCAGTCGCCGTCGCGTTAATAGTCCTGCCATGGTTAAAGCTCGCTTGTGTCTAAGGAAAGCGCATGAATTTCTTTATTCATCCAGCTGCCCAAAGCCTGATACACCATTTGATGCTGCTCGATCATGGATTTACCCTGAAACTCCTTGGCCTTGATGCGAACCTGCCAGTGATCTCCGCCACCGGTCATGTCGTAGGCGCGTATTTCCGCCGATGGTAGTGCGGATTTTATTTTTTCAACGAGATCGTTTTCTTTCACCATACTTGGCGCTCCGTATAAACAAATTTCTTTTCGTAGTGACCTTATAGCGGCATGCATGTTAAAAGTCAACCTTTGAAACCGAGCCGAGGAACTCAAAATGGTTGATATTCCAACAAGACTTGTGATCGCCACTCAGAATGCCCACAAGGTGATCGAGATTGAGGATCTGCTCAAGTCTCGTGGCATTGCTTGCGTATCGCTTGAGGGGCACAAGATTCACTGGGATGAAACTGGGTCAACGTTTCGAGATAATGCCAGGATCAAGGCCTATGCGGTTCGCTCATTGATGAATGAACCGGTTCTGGCCGACGACTCGGGTCTGTGCGTGGATGCTCTTTCGGGAAGGCCTGGAGTTTACTCGGCGCGATTTGCAGGCGAAGGAGCGACGGATGCTGCCAACAACCAAAAGCTTCTCCTTGAACTCGGCGATACGGTCGAGCGGCGAGCAAAATTCGTCTGCCACCTAACTTATATCGACCGCGAGGGTGAGCTATTCGAATTTACGGGCGAGGCGCATGGTCACATCGCAAGAACTGACCGCGGCCTAAAAGGGTTCGGCTATGATCCGCTATTTATACCTGATGGATTCGACCAGAGTTTCGCGGAGCTGCCGCTTTCGGTAAAGCAGCAGATAAGTCACAGGGGGCGCGCAATGCAACTGTTTCTTGATCACTTTGGTCATTGACGGCCGATTTTGCGATACACTTCTTCTCGAAAATTTCGGTATTCTTTGGTGGTGTGAATCCAGCCGAAATCAGCGTGCTCAAGTGCGGTTTTCAGTTCGCTGCGGTGTTTTTGTGGATCAAGTAGAAACGATTCCAGAGTTGTGACGGCATAACCTGCCTGATTGAGTTTGGAATAGCACCTTGCCAGAAGAAGCTTCGATTTTCGGACCGTTATTTCCTCGTCAGCCCAAAATTCTTTTTTGGCACCCTTTTCCTCGACATACTGCAGAACAGGTAATGCCTTCTGGCATTTGTCCAGCTGACGATAGGCGAATCCTAGCAGAAGGTGACCGCTCAGGTTGAGTTGAGATTGAGAGCGAGCCTTTTCAAATGTATCGGCGGCTTTTTGAAATTGTTTCTTGGTAAAATATCCTTCGCCTTCGATCTGAAGTGCAGATTTCTTGTCTTCTTTGCGGTGAGATACCATGCTGCTGCCGGCAGACCCTAGTACCTTGATGCTCTTTAGTGTGTATGAGGAGCTAAGCAGACAAGGGGGCTCACTCCCGCCGTCGCAGCAGGCCTCAGTCAGCATGGCAGAAATTCGTTTGCCGTTCACAGCCGAACAGTTTTGATCCGATGTCCCTGGCAGCACAAAGACCGAGATATCCTCACCATTGAGCGCGCCTTGCTCTGACGTCAGGCCGCTACGGACAGCTTGAGATCCTACGACTTTGCCTTTGATGATCATCCCGCGGTAGGAGTTGAGGAACTTTTTTTGCTCTTCCGTCGAAAGACCCCGGATAAAAGCATAGCGCTGGTTTGTGGTGTCAAACGACATCTCGGGATTTAGAACTCCGCATGAGCCAACGTCCATGGCAATCCCACCCTTGATAAGTGAGATGCAGTCAGCTCTTGCCACACAGCTTAGTGATAGCAGGCTGTAGGTCAACCCGCGCGCTAACGAAGCGGCTCGTATCATTCTGGCTCCTCAGCATTACCTTTGTCTCATCACCTATCTATTTTACCCGTCCGGCCTCAAAGCCGCAAAAATCCTTAAAATACAGATAACATATTGTAATTATTAATATAAATTTAAGTTCCAGGCCGAACTCAATTTTTTTTTCTCAAGTTCATCAATTCTGCTCCGACACAACTCCCAAAGGCGCAGCCGAACGCTTCGGCTTCAAGTGGAGGATTTCTATGTGTCGTCTCGTAAAAGAGCTTTTGCTTACGATTGGCCTCATTCTAGGGTTTGCATATCTAACGGCATGCTCGGATGAACAAGAGCAAACAGAGGAGATCGGACCAGATGGCCAGGCGAAGGATGGTGCGGCTGGCGATGAGCAGGCTTTGGCACCGGTTCCTGAGTTGGCACCGATTCCGCTTCCTGAAACTCCTGTGCAGCAGCAATTTACCCTCGATCAGCAGCCAGCGCCTATAGCCCCCCCACCAGCGCCTATCGCTCCGCCCACGCCGCCGCAGCCCAAGCGGGTTTATTATGTCTCTTCGCTTTATGCCCCAACCTATAGCGAGCCCAATTTAAATTCGGCAGTTACCGGTTCTTGCCTACGAGGAGAACACTACCTTGGATTTATCGAGGGCGATTGGGCTAACTTTGGCCCTAATATGTGGGTTCAGTCAAATCACATTGTGACAACCCCAATCCCCCTCTACCACCCGCGCGCGATCTGGGGCAACGGAGGTGTGTTTAGAACCGAATCCGACGCCCATTAACCAACAAGCATCACGGGAGGGTTAAGGTCAGATGTCGATCATTGGAGATCTGCAGTTTTCTAAGAAAAATCTCTTGCGGATCACTCTATGGTCGATTTTGGTTTCCTGTGGTGTCACCAAAGTTGAGCAAGAGGCTTATGACCCATGCACCCACAAGGGTTCGCGCCCCCGTACCATTGATGAGGAAAAAACCTATCCGTTCCAACTCAGCAAAGACAATCCGGATTTGAAATTTGCAATTGATGGCAGCCTATCTGACTACAAAACTTACCTGATAAAAGTTGCAGCCTATTGGGATAACGTGGAAAACAGTTTTCTGAACCTGATTGAGGTGGAGCCTAGTGAGGGACCGCTCATCCTATTCCGCCTACTCCCGAGCGATGACAAGTCCGGCATTTCTAACGCAGATAGGCAGTTTGATTCGCAATGCGTGCCAACATTTTGCTTTACAAATTTGGAAATTCCACCGGAAGCTTACTTCGATCGCTATTTCATCCCCTTGGCCTTGCATGAATTCGGGCATTGCCTGGGCCTAAAGCATTCCAAAGATAGTTCTTCGGTAATGGCTGGCGAAGGTTACTCGACTGGCCCGACATCGCCACCCTATTTGGGAAGTGATGACAAAGAGCAGCTAAGCATGCTGTACCCTAAGTGATTTTTTCAGCTGGCTATTTCTTTCGCTTTAATTCGGCGATTGTGTCGCTTACGGGTAAAAAGATGTCATTTGTCCGCAACTTTACTTTTTCTTCCCAGCCGCGCGGCTAACACCCCCCGATCAAGCATGGTTAGGGTCCGCTCAACACCTGCGAATTGCGGTATTGATTCTTATACTCGAGGTAATACTCGGTCGTTTTCTCGCGCATAAGATGTTCTTTTGGTGTTAGTTCGCGGACGGGCTGTGCCGGAATACCCTTAAGAAGCCATCCGTCGGGGAAAACCTTGCCTGGTGACACCAATGATCCTGCCGCGACCAGACTGCGAGCGCCGATAACTGCGCCATCGAGAATTGTAGCACTCATGCCGACCAAGGTACCCTCTCCGATCGTGCACCCATGGATAACCGCGTTGTGGCCGACCGATACGTCATCAGCGATATGAGTTGGAAAAAGGTGGTTTGTCACGTGAATGATCGTTCCATCCTGTATATTGACCCGCCTGCCTATCCGGATGAAATTGCAGTCGCCGCGAATAACGGTATTAAACCAAAAACTGCACAAATCCTTGGCCACGACGTCGCCGATGATTTGGCATCCGCTAGCGAGGAAGGTCTCTTCGCCAAGCTTAGGGCTTATTCCGTTGTAACTAATGATATGGGAGCCTGGTAGCTGAAGAATCATCGCTCATCCTTTCTCAGAGCCCATTAAAAAAAGGCTCTCATTTGGGCCTTAAGGCCGTAAGCAAGGCATCAGGGGTTATCGGTACCCCTTGTGCCAAAAGTCGGTAACCTGCCGAATAAATGAGTGCCTGAGCTTGCACCGCCGCCTTATCCATACTTAATCCGGACAAAGCCATAGCAGCTGAACCACCCGCTAAGAGATCACCCATGCCAGCTTTGGCGAATTTAGCGTCGGAAGCGGAAATGCACCAGGCGAGGGCTGATGCTTGACTCGTCGGGAACACCAAGGGAGTGCTGCTTTTGTAGATGCAGTGCAGACCACGGTTTGCCAACTGAGACACCCAGATTTTGACCTCTTCAAGCGAGGTTAGCGGTGACGGGGAATTGGACAGATCAAGTTTGAGCCATTCGCCGGGATGTGGTGTCAAGAGGGTTAGCCCGCCTGCGAATCTAGCGTGCATGCTCAAGTTTAACCAATCAACCAAAGCTCCCGCATCGATCACCAACCGGAACTCGAGCTGACGCTGGAGGTTGGCAAGCTCGTTCCAGCCATTGGAATCAAGCGGTGGTTCTATCATTCCAGGACCGATAACCAAGGCACACACCTTGCGATCTGCGACAAAACGCAGCATAGCCTCGGTGTCTAGAACGCCAGCGGCATAAAAATCTTCATAGGTCGCCTCAGCGGGGGCGTGAGGCAATACTTTCAGTGCCGAAGGTAGTGCCAGGCTAAGCCAACCTGCGCCTAACCGCCAAGCTGCATGACCAGCAAGGAGAGGAGCCCCCATTTTGCCTGGCGAACCTCCTATCACCAGCGCATGCCCTTTTTGATATTTATGAATATCTGCAGGGGACCGTACTGCTTGAAAAACCAAGCGTGGCGCCACCTCATGGATCTGAGGAGTTGTTTCCAAAAGCTCGTCCACAGCGGTGTTCGCAAAGCCGATGTCGCATACCACGACTTCGCCGCACATGGACTTGGTAGGTTCGAGAACGTGGCAGGGCTTTTTTGCTCCAAATGTGACGGTAAGATCGGCAACGAGAGCAGGTCCTTCTATATTCCATGCATCGGCCGAGAGACCTGAAGGAATGTCGATCGCCACGCACCTTGAATACCGAGTGTTTGCCAACTCGTTTAGGCAATCAAACGCTCGACCTGGCTTGAGCGCACCTTTAAGCCCTAGCCCAAGGATGCCATCCACCAGGATGGTTTCCTGGCAAATAAGAGAAGTCAGGATACCTGGCTCGTAGATGGTGATCTCAGCACCTGGAATAACCAAATTGGGCTCGGTTTTGTCTGCCGAAATCAGAATCACTCGTGGAGCCAACCCCTCATGCGCGAGAATGCGGGCCACGACCAGGGCATCACCCCCATTGTTGCCGCCACCTGCGAGGATCAGGATGGGATTGCTCAAATCGAGGAATCGGCGCATAGCGGTCACAACAGCGCCACCCGCTCGCTCCATCAGAATCTGGGCCTCGGTCCCTTCTTGAATTGTTTTGCTATCGATGCTGTAGGCCCCGTGGGAATCCCAAACGGGGCTCGGTGCGCCCTCAACCATCAATCTTGCCGCCGGCTTTCTGAATCGTCTTTAAGATGCCTTGAGTCACCTCGTCCTTGAATGCGCGGTGGGCTATCGCGATTTTTTCTTCGGCAAGCTTATACATCGTGCCGTTGTTATGAGACTGCCAATCAAAAATAAGTTTGGAAGTGCCAAGTTTGGAAATGGTCACGACCAGCTGATCATCCTGGACCTCAAATTTGACCATTTTCTTGAGGCTAGGATCATCAAAGGAGCCCATGATTTTGTCGACTATTTTTACGGGATCTTTCTGCTCGAAAAAGATTTTCAACTTGAGCCCCTTTCCTGAATCATTGATTGAGCTTTGCATAGGTCTTGTAAGAGAACGCGGATCAATTGATTTTGGGACATATAAGTCATAGTCGAATCGCGCCGACTCTGCCAGTATAATCCTCCGAAGTGGTCGAACACAGCATTATATTCGGCTAGCTTCAACTGGGTCTTTTTGTAGTTCTTGATGACCGTCATGGTTTCTTCAAGCCTGTTGTTGGTCTTGGTAAGACGAATCTGGGCGCATCCTAACAAAAGCATGATGCCGACGACCATACCTGACTGCTCAATGGGTAATAGTGATATTTTTTGCGCGTCCTTGCGGTAAGTGTTAAATACCAGCACTGCTTCGTCCAGCTCTAGGTGCATATTGGTGATCATGTCGGATAATTCCGCTGTCGCCGCGAGTTTGCTGCTTTCAGAATCTTCGAGCTGCCACGAACCATCTCGGTAGCGAGCTTCGGCCAGATTCTTGAGCCAGTGTTTCATATCCACTTTGACCTCCCTTGCCGTTCACTCCTTTCATTTTACCGGACAGCGAAGCTCAATGGGGCTTTCATGGTAACCAATTGAAAATAAAGTTTTTTTTAAATCAACCTGGCATTGGATGGACTCTTTAGGTTAGATTTTTAGCATAACTAAACCATCTTGGGGTGAATAAGGTCATTGACGGCACGGGGGCGATGATCTAAGTACTAGTTTCCCTTAAAAGTGCCCGAGTTTTCTTAAGGAGTTAGGCATGGCGAGAGTGTCGATAGAAGACTGTTTGGTAGCGATTGAAAACCGATTTGCGCTGGTTGCCGTAGCGTCTCATCGCACACGACAGCTGATGGCCGGTAAAGCTCCTCTGGTTAAAACGAAAAATAAAGAAGCCGTAACAGCCTTAAGGGAAATCGCGGATGGTCTCATTGGAACGGCCCCTCGCAAAGATTTACCGAAGCCCCGCGATGAAGGTGAGCGCTTGCTAGCTCAGGTCGAATCCTAAGCTCGTATATGGTCCCGCCGCACGAGGCAAGAACCGCTCCTGATCCTGTCAGCGTTCGAGAACTGTTTCGGGTGGTTATTTGATCTGCACGGCGCATTGCCCGCCTAAGATGAGTTCAGTCGTGCAGCGTTCGATGATATCGTCGTAGCTCAGGTAGGTCCGATTAAACCAGCGTTCTTTGTTAATTTCGCTCCAAACCAGATCGCCGTAGACTTTGCAGATCGCATCGCGAACATCATCGCGAAGATCGTGAAAGTCCCATACTAATTCGCTGTCTGCAATTTTACTTTGCATGTAGATGCTGCTGATGGCGTCGAAATCGGTTTTAAAGTGAGTGCTGACGAATGATGATACGAACTTACCGAGGCGCGAGCCGTTTTCCGTAAGGTACGAGCGCCGAAGCCTACGCCTTGCCTCGCCGAGATCGATGATGTTGGTCATGCCCTGTGTGTTGCCCATGGTCGTCTCGATTCGTCTTGTTTCTCCCCCGAAATAGATCACGTCAACCTATCTCAACCTTACCAATTGTATCGGAAATAATCCGAATTTCCTAAAGCCCTGGCGGCAAAAATTGTACTGTCAAAAAAAACGAAATAAAATCATCGTATTGAAACCCTACCTTTGAACCCTCTCCCTTGACCCACTAGGAATAATTTGCAGGCCGCCCCCGTTGTTGCCTTGGCGGCAAGGACCTAGAATGAAAGCATGGCTGAGGGAGAAGCTATGGGTCTACAGGTTGGAGATGTCGTTTTTGATACCAAGGGGCGTCCGGCGGTCATTGTCGATCGAAATGCCCAAAACGAGTCCGTTCAGGCGGAGCGCCAGGGAGAGAATTTCGAGGCTGGGCGGCGTAGGAATTTCATCAATGGCTTGAATCCCAAAGAGCGCGAAACCTACAACGCGGTCATCGATGAAATCACAGAGAAGACCGACCCACAGGACAAACTGCGCACGATCATGGATAGGATCGCCGAATTGAAACCAGACCCGCGCAACCATATCGTAACCAGATATTTGGAAGCGCAAGCGGCTCATGTCATGAATTCGGAGAAGATTAATCCACGAGTGTATTCGATAGACGAAGATTCCGTGCGTTAGAAGGGGTTTAAAAGCGAGCAATTAATCCATAGCGATTCAAGGGGGAGAGTATGGCTTATATAGGCGATTTAGTACCAAAGGCTGGCATCTATACAAATCCAGGCGTGGTTGTAGAGAAAAAAGAGGATGGCACCGTTGTCGTCGATACCGAACCCACGGCGGTTAATAAATACCACCGATTCACCAATACCACTGGACTGGATCTGCCTGAAAAAGAAATGTTCAACGAAATTCTCGATGAAATCTACAAAAAGGAGGATGATGTTGAGCGGATTACCGACATTCAGACCCAAATCGATAAGCTGCAGGTTAACCCTCTGCATCACAAACTGGTTCAGTACCTCCGCAATCAGCAAGCGCACCTTATCCGCACCGCCAAGCAGTTGCCCAGATCTTACAACTGGGACGAATCAGCCCTAAGACTCTATGATCCGCAGACGGTCGAAGTTCGTGCCTCGACAATTTCTTCGACTGGCAAAGAAGAATAGATGGCACAGTCGGATCTCTCGCGCTTTCGGAATAGATTCAGTGCATCAGGTCAGGTTTGAAGCATAGAAATATCGAGTTGTCGCAAACAAGATCTGTTGCGCTCATGCTTGGGGCCCTTCACGATTCTGGAGTTCCTGCTGTATTGCCTGGAAACTCAAAACCTTCTTGAGCAGGATTGATGCTTTGTCGTAATCAGGCTTTTTTATAAGAGCGAGCCTCAAGTAATCCACCGCCTTATCATGCTTTCCCCACCGCGAATAGCACAAGCCAATATTGTAAAAAAGCATAGGCCCCTTGTCCTGAAGAGGAAGCACGAATTGCGCATTTTGATAGAGATGCAGGGCTTCCTCAAATTTGTTTTGTTTGACAAGTTCGATACCCCTTTGGTTGAGGTATGATGCGGTATCGATCGAAGTTTTGGACCGTCGCAGCAACTCTTTGGCCTCGGCATAGTTGCCCTGATCAAAGCGGATCTCAGCAAGCCCATTCAAGGCGCGATTGCAGTACCGATCTTTATCGAGAGCGAGTTGAAAATAATGCTCGGCTTTGTCATCGCGGTTGATCTTGCGATGAACTCGCCCCAGCTGAATCATGCGGGTGATGCTGTGTTTGTTGCGCTGGTTGAGGCGCTGCAAGAGGTTTACCGCCAGGCTAAATTTCTCGCCCTTTTCGTAGAACTGAGTCAGGTTCTCAGATGCCCGGAAGAAATTTGGGTTGATATCGAGCGCCTTGAGCCAATTCATTTCGGCTATATCGGATTCACCTTTTAGGTCAGCTACTGACGCTATGGCGTCAAAGTAGCGTGCAGAAGGCTGACCCGTGGATTTTTTTCGCAGCTCGCTTATCGCTTTCTCTACAGTTCTTAACTGTTCTTCCGTAGGCTTTGATTTGATCCCGTCGATGTATTTGTGAATCTTTTGCCAGGCGTTTTCAAACGGGTTTAGCTTGGACGATTCTGCGAAATGAATTTTTAACTCTTTAAAAGCCAGCTGGAATCCTGGTTTGTGTTGTATCACCCGAACGATTCTTTTCAGACCAAGCTCGCTAAAATAAAACACATCCTCAGAGTGAGGGTTGGTTGTCAAAATCACGATGCGATCGGCGACAGGAAAATACGGCGCGATCTCTAAAAGCTCTTCAATCAAAGCACCGCCATGGCGGTGAGTGGATTCCCAGTGAATCACAATTCTCGGTGCATCACGAAACCGAGAATAACTCCGGTGCATGGCGGTTGAGCTTGGCATAATCACAAGACCTTTACCTAAGGCATGGAGGGCGGTGGCCATGAACTTTTGCAGCCAGGGGATGTTGTCAACAATCACCAGATTTTCGTTGAATTTTTCCATGCGATGGCCTCTACCATTTGCTCGCCATGGACTTCGACAGAGTTTGGAAAATTATTGAGTAAAAAAATGCAGGTGGCTAATTTTATGGGGGATCTGGTTGGATTTGCCTGCTCGCATAATCCGTGGAAGATACTTCTACGGCTTAGCACTATCAGGACGTGATTTTGCTGAAAAAGCGGAGCTTTTTCAGCAAAAATCAGATCAGGCAAAGGTGATCACTTATCGAGTCGGTGAAATGACCTATAGATGTTGCGCCAATAGTCGCGCATCGTATCGACGGTTGTCTCCAAAGCTGAGTTGACCCACTCAGATTCGTTTGGTGCTACTAGCATGCTCAGTTTGCAGGATGTCGGCGCATTGACGACCTTATTAGCTCCAGAATCTTCCTCGTGACCGAGTGCTTTGTCACAAGGTACCTCGTCGGCGCCTTCAAAAAGGTCAGTCAACCGCTTGCGGCGATCAGCTTTGTCACTGGCGTTGATTAAGGTGCTGGAAAATGCAACATGAGTGTATTGGACCATCAACCCCAAATAGGCCGGAGCAATTTCATAACTTGTGATAGCAAAAGGCTCTTGTGGCGCCAAGGGATTGAGTTTTACTACTTTATTTAGGAGCGAATCGACGTCCTTGGGAGATTTAAACCAGTAGTAGCTGGGAAATTCAACACCAAGGACCATGTTGATCGCTTCCAAGCTTTCTGATTGCTGATCGTAATAAGAGTCGGGAGATTGTGAGACGACCTTTAGAATTTCCACCGCGTTTTTCTGTAGCGCGACTGCCTTTGACTCATTGGCCCCCATGGCGTGAGCGAGTTCGTGGATTGCAAGGCCCATGGTTTGGCTATAAGCCGCAGTCGAATCGACTTTGCCGGCGATGTACGCTGAGCTTAGACAAATGCCTTGATCAGGGACAAAGCTGCCGTCGGTGTCGTTGTTGTTGAATCGGCAGGGACCCGAGGTTTGATCGACAATGGTCACCTCATCGATGACTTGAAAGACATCTGGGCTTTTTTCGAGAAAGAATGCCCTAAAGTCAGCATGCTCTTGGGCGACCATGGTTTGATAGTTGAAGAATAAACGCAGGTCGCGCTTGATCTTGCTGATGTTCTGCGAAATGGTTTTCTGGCTTGCCGGATTTGAGGTTACAAGTCCGCCCCCGCCGCTGCTCATGCCGCCATCGCCGACCGTCTCCTCGTCCTGGTTCTGGGCCTGGTGTGGATCTTTGTTCGCGGATGACAAGTCGCCACAGCTCATCATATTGGCTAACAAGGCTAAAGAAAGAATCGATTTTGTTTTCATTGTTATCTCCGTTGAGAGTTTGTTTCAGTAACACAGCGATTCAACCAGCTCACCTAAATAAATTGAAGATTATTTTATTGCACAAATCATCGTTTTGGTGTATTTTTACTCACCTTTTTTAAAAAAGTAATGATAATAGCTATGTATGATAACGAAAACTACAAGGATATCTTTCAAAAGGCACTCAAAGCGCGACCTCAAAACGGTCGAGGCCAAAGGGCAAAGCTTGCACAGTACCTTCAGTGTCAGCCAACCTATATCTCGCATGTCTTGGCTGGTAGCTTGGATTTTACCCTAGAGCATGCGGAAAAAACCTGCCGCTACCTGGCATTTACAGAAGCAGAAACCACGTACCTGTTGCATCTTGTAGGGCGTGACCGCGCCGGTACCATCGGACTAAAGCAGTTCTACCAAAGCAAAATCGATGAAATTCGGTCGCGTGAAAACGAGGTCAAGCAACAGGTCGCCATCTCTGAGCAGATTTCCAATCTAGATCGAGCCGAGTACTACAAAAGTTGGCATTACGCCGCGATTCACATCTTAGTTACCATCCCCAAGTTTGGTTCCGTGGATGATATCGCCGAGGCCCTGAGTCTGGCGCCCCAAATTGTAGCGAATGTGGTTGAGTTTTTGGTGCGCGCGGGACTTATTAAGCACAATGGAAAAATCTTCGAGGCCACCAGTACGGTCGTTCACCTGGAAAGACACTATCCTGAAATCAATGCCCATCACAACAATCTGAGGCTCAAGGCGATGGATGCGATTTCTTCCCCGAGAGACGAAAATCTTCACTTCTCGACCATGCTTACGTGCAGTCATGGTGACTTCGCAGCGCTAAAGACAAAACTGTTGGCCTGCATCAAAGACTGCGCTGAGACCATCAAAGCCTCGGAATCCGAAAAGCTTGGCGCCATCAACATTGACCTCTTTTCGATATTATAAAAAAGGCATAGTGGGCTGCCAACCCCCAAAATCAGACTAGGTCCTTTTTGAAGCTGAAGTTCGGCCAGCTAGGGGACGGAGGGACTGACACCGATAAAACTATGCCTACCGCGGTCAATCAAGCGAATTTAAGTTCGGGCGAGGGTTTTGTTGCCTTAAACCTTGGGTATTACCACAGCTGTGGACTTACCAATTCCGGTAAAGCCTATTGCTGGGGCCGTGACATCTATGGCCAGCTAGGGGATGGAGGGACTGACACCGATAAGCTTCTGCCTACCGCGGTCAATCAAGCGAATTTAAGTTCGGGCGAGGGTTTTGTGGCCTTAGGCGTTGGTGGTTACCACAGCTGCGGGCTTACCAATTCCGGTAAGGCCTATTGCTGGGGCTATAACGGCGATGGTGAGCTAGGCGATGGGACTTTCGCCAGTAAAACTATGCCTACCACTGCGGTCAATCAAGCGAATCTTACTTCAGGCGAGAGCTTTGTGGCCTTGAGCCTTGGGTATTACCACAGCTGCGCCCTTACCAATTCCGGAGAGGCCTATTGCTGGGGCTATGACTCTTATGGCCAGCTCGGCGATGCGGGGGCTGACACCGATATGGAGTTTCCGGTAGCCGTCAATCAAACCGGCTTGTAGCAGCTAGGGTAAACCGCGTCATCATAGGCGTTCAGCGACAACTTTTGTGCACTCACTTTCACCGTAAACATTGTATTTCGGAGAAATTTTTTGGCAAAGCTGATTTGATACACTGTATAATACCAAAATCGAAACAAGTTGAATTCTCAAACTCACAGAAAACGATGGCACAGAGCGGTGATGATCATTCATAGCAAATTGCCAATTTTGCATTTGCTCCTCTTCATGAGCGGCTGTGGCTTCTTCGCACCCAAGCTCCTAGGAGCTGAGGTAAAAGATGCCCTTTTTGACGATGATATCAGTGTCGATCAGCAAGCCATTCGTGATTTTCACAGCATTGAGCAGTTCTTCTTCCAAGGTACTGGATTCAACATTGATCAGAAGCGTCCGCCGGAGCGAGTTTTTTACGGGTCGGACAAGTTTGGTTACTTTGAATCTAAGTCGTTTCGCATCAAGGCAGATCGCGTTTTGATCGACCTTACTCCCCCATACTACTCCACGTCGGTGAGTTTTTGGGTCGAAGATCACCAGCACAAGCGCTACAAACTCGGCGAACAGACCTTTAAACCTCAGTATCCCGCTGTGCTCATGAACAACATCAAAGTGGGGATCTCGGGGAAGCCGTTTTCCAGTCCGTTTTTTTTGATATCGGGCTTCTATCGGCGCGAAGATTTTAGCGGTCGGACCTACAATCTCCAAAAAGATGGCGAAAAAATATTTGTGCAGTCGCGTAAAGCCTACGGGTTGATTGTCTTTCTTAATCGCTACGGTGAAATCATTATGGCCATGAATCCGCAGTCGAAGGGAAGACTGGCAACCGGGACTTTTATGACGAAGCCCATTGAAGGAGGCTTTGGCGCGATTTTTAAGCGAAATGATTCACGATTTGTGGCGCTGGACTATGAGGGAAAGCCATTTATAGAAACACCCCCTAACCTGGCGTCAACTGAGTTTCTGATTCACCATGACTTCATCTTGAATCAGGCCAGCCAGACGCTGATTGTACCCTCGTCCAGGCTAATCCGCCCTGCAAATAGCTCCCAGGATGCTGTAATTGATGATATTATCGAGTTTTCTCTCAAGGATCCGCAAAAGTCTAAAACCCTTTTCAAGCTGAGTGATCATTTTGATTTGACCAAAGAAAATCCGATTATGGGACATAAGGTGGAGAGCTACTACTTGGGTGCGGAATTGCCCCGGGCTAGCGTAGATTTTACTCATGTGAATTTGGTTGAGGAGATTGATCCTGACCATCTTATGATCGGATTCCGCAATCTCAGCAAAATCGTCCTTTTTAATCACCGGAGTCAAAAAGTTATTTGGAGCATTGGCCGCAGTCCCCAAGACACCTTCCAGAACACCGGTCCCTCCAGCTTCATTCATGCTCACACCCCAATCCTGCGCGATGGGCACACCCTAACCCTGCTGGATAACGGTGTTGCCGAAAAGCTAAGCCGCGTGGTGTCCTATGATCTTGACTATGTACAGAAGAAACTCAAAGTCAATTGGATGTACTATCCCTCCACGAAGTTCTACTCTTCCGAGCGGAGTTCTGTGACTTATCTAAAGAATGGCAATATCCTTGTGTTCTTCACCATGCCGACACAACCGAACAAAACTCCGTATCCACCAAAAGACTACATCTACGAATACGATCCTCAAAATCGCCAAGAAGTGGGCAACATGGAATTGATCTACAAAGCCACAAGCCACACAATCCGCGCTTATCCCCTAGATTCTTTTAACCGTGATATTTATCAGGGGTTGGAGTGGCGTCCCGAGTCCACGAGCCATTGAAAGGCATGCCATGGGTCGCTATGAATACAAGTACCAAATCGATCGGGAGACTTACCTCAGAATAAGACCGATGCTTGCCACGATCATGGAGCGTGATCCGTTCAGCAATCAGGCTGGGCGATACCTGGTAGATTCCATTTACTTTGACACTCCAGACCTGGAGTTTCTCCGGCAAAAAATCGAAGGCGACTACCAACATATCAAAATCAGGCTTCGATCCTATGGCGATCGACATTCGGGAGGCCCCTGTTTTTGGGAGGCCAAACTCAAGTGGAATCATTGGCAAAAAAAATTCCGCTCACCAGCCGCATCCGCCGATTTGAGTCAAGCATCCATAAAGGACTGCCCACTGCTGCCGGAGCTTACCACCAAGCTAAGCCTGGAGCCCCAATGCTCGGTGACATACTGGCGAGAAGCATACGTAGCACCCGGATTGCGTCTTAATTTTGATTATGACCTCACCGTTGCACGAGAACGTCAAGATCGGCCGGTACCCATCATCAGCTCTGAACAGTTAATTTTTGAGCTGAAAGCAAACGATAACGAGCTACCCGAATGGCTACAGAACGTGATAGCAAAGGAGGGACTGGTTCAGACAAGCTTTTCCAAGTACGTCTACGGATTATCTCGCTTGGGTTTTTAATCCGCTGGATAGAGCCAATGATGCCAGCGAGCATATTTGGATTGGGGAGGAAGCTTTTTGATCGGCAGTACTTTGTGAAGAGCTTTGCGAAACTGCGAGAACAGTTTTTCCTGATCTGCATGCAACTTTTGATAGAATAGATCAGAATGGCGACGAATCACTTGAGACTCCAAGTCCTCACCTGATATCTTCCTTGCCTCATCAAGAGTCGTAAGTATATTGCGGTCTATTTCGACTTCGATTTCATAAAAGTCCGGCCAGGCGCGTGCTGGACAGTAGGCAATGCACTCGGCTTTGGTCCGATCCAATGTAATTATAATCACCTGCCGCTCATTGGGGGGCTTTCCCCATGGGTTTGTTAGCGATAGGTGACTCCGGTAGCGAGTGGTGATTAGTTTGAATCGTGGTTGCAGCGTCAGGTCAAGGACATGATTTCGCGCTTCGATATGCCTCTTGAGTTCAGCATAGGGAAGCATATCATAACTTTGATAGCGTCCGGTGATAGCATACTGGCTGTACTCGTCTTCAGGCCAAGGAGGAGGGGGGGCGTCCTTTTTAACGGAAAAGGGCAAAGATTCGTTGCGAAATTCAAAACGCGTTTCGTTGACTATCATGAGTTCATTTTCAACCCGATACCCCGTCTTGGCCTGAATCTCGACCCTTGATGGCTGAAAAAAACCCAAATGCGGCACAAGCAGAAACTTGTAGTAACTAAGCGATGGATTAAAGCGATAACGAAGCCGGTAGCTTGAGTCTGTCTTGAGCACGGCGAGATCATCGGTATCAAAGTAGGTATCTTGAAAAATGAAGTCCTTGAACTTGAGGTCGGCTTCGTAACTAGGATACCCGAGCATCTGAGGCCACAAGAACACCTCTTCGCGCAGGACACTTTTGAGAGCCTTGGAGAGTTTTTTGTTCAAGTTATCATCGCTTACGTGAGACTGGTCGCCCTCATAAGCACTCTTATATTCGATCTCCGGACGGACTTCGGTACCACTTAAACTGGCAGCCAGGACAGTACGGGCACTCGTTAGAAGTGCCAAACAAATGAGGTGGCGTTTTGCAAGAGTGATCAATTTAATGACCTAATATCTTTAAGGTAATTCCATATTTCCGAAGTTTACTAATTAGCTCCTCAAACGAAACCCCCTCATGGGAATAGATTTTGACCAGCGCTTTGTGTTCGCTTTCGAGTGGTCGCTCAGAGCAGGACAAGATGGAGGCCTTTAGGTTAACTGTTTTAAGTAAGCTTCTCAGTTGGCTAAGAAACTCGCTATTTTGGGAAGTTGTTTCGCACAGAACCGACTGGGTGGTATTGAGCCGCTTTTGAAGTCGCCCCAAGAAAAAAATGATAACACTCAGACTCAAACCAGCGATCAAAGTCACGTCGTACTGCTTGATTCCTGTGGATAGACCAATTGCGATGGCCAGAAGGATCAGACAGAGTTCGAATCCGGTTTGAATCGAGGTGCGAAATCGCACGATACTCAGTGCGCCCACCAGACCAAATCCCAGTGCCAGGTTGTAGTGGAGTAGGAGCATGACAAATGCAGTGAGACAGCTGAGAAATATCAGTGGCACCATGAGCAGTTTATGGCGATGACTAATGGGAAAAGAATAACGGAAAGCCGAGATCACAGCTACGTTGCAAAGGAATGGAATGGTCATGGCAAAAAAAAGGTCGATGATCCCAAAAGTCGAAATCTGGACAAAAAACAGCTGATGGAAAATGTCCGCAAAGATCATGGCTGCGCTCCATGGTTTTCACTAAGGCGAAGGTAAGGGCCGTGGTGATCTCGGATGATCGGGTTTGGTTCATCTGTCATGGAACTGCACGTTTCCTCAGAGGCTTTGTTTGGCATTAGCCGAAAGCATCTGGTACGACTGTCACCCCTTATCTTCAGGTTGACAGATTGCTGGTCAGTCCTGAAAATCTGAAAGGTCTGAAAAATCTTGGCGCGCATCGTCAGAACTTTGTGTTTGGTAGATTTGGTAGAGGAGTGGATGGAACGGTGAAACAGGGTGATCTCCGCTGCTTCCAACGGGCCCACCAACGGTGCGAGGATTGGGGAGATTTTGAGGGGCTTTTCTACCAAGTAGTAGGCATCGTCATCGGTAACGAGTGAACTTCGTAGCATGGCGTTCTGATCACCATTATCGAGATGCACGCGAATCGGTGGCGAACCGTCCTTCTTCAAGATCATATGAACAAACTCGTGGTTGTCTGGACCATTTCTCGTGGTACTGAGGTTGATCTTCTCCCCAGTATCCTGGAGGGTCAAGCCAACTATATCCGGGTCAGTGACGAAGTATCGTCCAAGCACCGAGCCATGATGATTCACAAGGAACACCCCATAGATATCTTTGGTGCCTGGAAGGGATGATCTGAGCCGGGTTGCGAACCAGTGAAGCTCGTCTACCGCTGGAGATGGATCAACTCTCGTGAAAGAGCGTATCAGCTCGGCAGCGGGATCGCGATAGTCGATTTTGCCTAAAAAAACCTGGTCGTGACCACTAGAGGTAATGCCATAAGCCGACAGCTCGCCAACGCAGGGAAGAGGCGATGGCAAGATCACTTTACCACGCATTTGCTTGTGTTCTGATGTCTGATACGAACCACAGGCATCGCTGCCAAGGACCACAGAATCAAAATCAAAATAGTCTGGATTTTCCAGGATCGGGGCTGCAGCAATTGGTCCAGAAACCGCGCGAAGGTAGTCTTGGACAATCAGAAGCCTGTCTTTGGGAGTGAGGCCCAATATCAATGGCACAAGGGTCGCATACATGGCAAGCCGCAAGCGATTCATAGGAAAATATCTTTCTTGGACTCGATAATTTCAAGATCAAGCGTATTGGGCAGAGTTTTGATCTTTGACCTAAGGTCCGGTGAAATCCCTTGTTGGCCAGGGTAGAATTCAAAGACCTGATCGACCGCCACGGCTGTGTCGAGCTGCAACAGCTTGCGATTTAAGAGTGAAAATTTGATCCCTGCATCCTTAAATAGACCTTCGATGGCCTGACGGACCGAGACACTATGGGCTTCTTCTGATCGCAGCCGAATCAGCTGGCCGAGATCTTTGGCTTCATAGAGGCGCTGCGAGCGGATTGTTGCCATCACACCATAGACAAATACCGACACCAAGATGGAACTCAGATAAAACCCGGTCCCACAAGACATCCCGAGTGCCAAGGCCCAAAATATGTAGATTGTATCGAGGGGGTCTTTTAGTGGAGTTCGGAAACGAATGATACTAAGGGTTCCCAAAAGTCCAAAAGCACGGGTCACATTGCCCCCGATGATGAGAGTGATGTAGCTCGTAATGATCGCAAATAATATCAGAGTTGGATAGAATTCAGGATTAAACGATTGCGGATTGTGATGACGTTTGTAAGACGTCGCTGGAATCAATGCCACCAAAAATGGCAGGACCAGGGAGGCTGCCAAGTTCAAATAGTGAACCGGTGTTTGCTCCTGAGCCTGAAGAAACTGGATAATCGGATCCATACGACCCTCCCAATCCAGTTATCGGCATGAACTTAGGTCAGGTAATGAGCAAGTTTTTCCCACCAAGATTCTAAGGTCTAAGTCGGGTACTAGAAAGATGGACGTTCGAATTGGTGGCCGTAGTCAGTTTTGGGAACCAATGTGGCTTTCTCGGGGCTTTTTAACCGATTAACTGAACCGCTATTCCGAGGTACCCCAGAGGGCCTCCTGAATTGATCGAACCGAAGCGCCAAATGCCGCACCATCAAGCTCCGGCCAGAGGATGGGTTTCGGATTGATCCCAAGCTTTATCCCTACCTCTTTCATCATCGGAATATCGTTGGCACCATCCCCTAATGAGGCTGTTTCGTGAGGGCTCCAGCCAAAACTTACCTGCTTTTCCCTTACAAAATCCGCTTTGGCGGCAGCTCCTATCAAAGGCCCCACGATGTGGCCCGTAAGCTTTCCATTTTTGACTTCAAAATTGTTGGATACATAGCCTTCAAATCCAAGGCGTTTTACTAGCGGTTCTGCGAGGTATCCAAATCCTCCGGTAACTAAAAACAGTTTAACACCATGGGACTGCGCCTCGTTGCAAAGTTCGGTTATACCATCCCGTAACGTGAGGCGCATGGCTACCCTGTCGAGAGCCGAAAGTTCCAGGTTGCGGAGGAGGGCAACGCGCTCGTTTAGAGCTCCGGCAAAGTCCAAACGTCCAGCCATCGCATCCTCAGTAATGCGTTCGATCTCGTCGGCCTTGCCGATCTCGCGACCTATTTCAACAAGAGACTCTTCACAGATCACGGTTGCATCAAGATCAAGGAAAAAGCCTCGCAACCTGGCACCAAAGGGGATCGCCATAGCGGTACGTCCCTCTTTCCATTCTCGTCGGCAAACGGAGCGAAAAAACTCGACTTCGTCTGGCGCGAGGTCTTTGCAGGAAAGTGCAAACTCGCCATCATTTACATTGAGGATCCGGGCGCTTGATCCGAGGTTCATATCTTGGCGAAACAGCAGGCGGGTTAACATGCTCTCTCTTCTTGCAAAAGGACGACATCGAGATCGTTAAGTTATGACATATTGTACTCTTGATTCAAAACTGAATTGTAGCGGTATAGTTGGGACGGGGAAGAGAAGATTTACGAAACGCGGGGCTAGTCGGTATTGATGATAACAAGGAAGCTTACTTGAAAAGAACTTCACTAGACACTGGTAGGGCAAATTTAAGAAAAAAAAGTGACCTGACTAAATTTGCTCCGACGTTTCGTGATCAGCTTCTACGACTTTGACTGGTGATTTTATAATTATTTATTTTGTTGGACATGCATCAATCAAACTAATAGTCCATGATGAGCCAGGGTTATTTCGGATTGATACCTATAAACCCTGTTTTTGAGCTTTTGACAAGCTTAATATTAGGATTCATCATTGAGCCAATTTGTCAGATCATTGAAGCACTTACTCGCCGCAAGTCCCAAAGTTCTCTTGGAGAGGTGACAGAGGTGAATGATGTTGGCTACCTTCGTCTTTGTATCAAATACCTGAATCAATGGATTTTTTTCACGAAGATCATTTGCTAAAATCTCGGGCAATAAGCCTGCGGCCATACCTTCGTCTATCATTCTTGCTATGGCAAAGCTGTCAAAAATAGTCGCGATGATGTTTAGTTCGTTCGGAACGGAGTTAAAATGATGCCGAAACCAGGATCTTAGTATTGGCTCACCTTGGAGATATGCAATAAAAGGTAGTTTACGAAAATATTCAACATCATTGGTTGGCTTGCCATATGTGGAAATAATGTTCTTGTGGCAGCAGAGCAGCAAGAATTCTTTTCTGACCTCGGTGGCCACGAGATGAGAATCCTTAGCAAACGCATCGATGAATGCAAAATCAAGTCGCCCATCAAGAAGCAATGGTGTGACCTCGAGTGCCAACCCCATGCGAAGTTCGAATGTCACTTGAGGATTCTCTCGAAGGAAACGCGCTAGCAGCGGGATTAGAACATGATAACCAAACACAGGTGGAAACCCGATGCGCACTGTCCCTTTAAGCGTCGGCTTCGGATTGTCTGCACCAATTCCTTCTAGGATACGCTCCAGTTCTTGGATGCCTTCTGAGCAATAATTAAAGAGAATCTCTGCACGTTCAGTAGGAATAATGCGGCGGTTGACTCGATCAAAGAGTGGCGCATTTAGCGCGCTTTCCAAAGCCTTGATCTGCTGACTGATGCCTGACTGAGTTAGATGAAGTTCTTTGGCAGCCAGAGTCATGCTCTTGGTACGGTAGACCGCCATGAAAATTCGCAGATAATTCAGATTTAGCTGACCAAGAACACTCATGGTTTGCCCAATGTCTCCGAATACAGCTTGGCTTCATTTTTAATACAAAAAAAGAAATGAGCCGCGTCGAGTGCATCGACCCAAATCGTGTCCTTGCTGTAATCATAGTGGGCATCGATAAGCCTGCCCTTGATGGCATCAAGGATATGATCCTCATTGATCTCGTAAAGCTTAGCCATGGCGTTGAGGGATAGTCGTTTGCCAACCCATTGAGTCGGATCATGGCCGAGTTCGAACAAAGCCTTCTTAAAGCTTTCCTTGTCAAATTGGGGGGGCATAGATTTTCTCCGTCGTTTGTGCCGAGGTCAGAGACCCGGCGATGTTGGGTTTGAATTCGAAGCCCTGACTGAAGCCTGCCCACTGATCGCTGCAATCTTCAGAACAGGTCGTTTGCGTCGTCACGCTCCCGACTAATTCTATTTTAACGAAGGCATTGTGCGAAACAATCGCCCATGATCGGAAGACTTTGCTTGGCGAAGGTTTTGACGGTCTTGTAGATTTGGCGGCGAAGCGTCGCTAGATTACCGAACCAGGGAACCAAAACTCCCTTGATCTAACCGACCCATCCCCGAGGGATTTATGGGGATTAAAAATCAACCGCGGCACCTCGACAAATGTTACGTTTGCTGAGCAGTTATTACCTAGCAGTTCATAGAGTACGGTCTCGTGATAGTAGACTTTTTTGTCCCGATAACGCTTTTCCGCCATGAGCCAGAGGTCGACTTTTTGGTTGGTATAGTACGCAGGGTCTGCCGGAATCTCGGCCGCGACAAAAACAGGATTGAAATGGGTCGCACGGCTAGCATCCTCAAGGAACCGCTTGCGGTCGCCCGAGCTCACATGAGGCAACTCGATACAGAGTTTGTGAATAATGCTGTTTATATGCGCAAATACGGGAGTCCCCCCCACGTCTGTGCCGCTATTTGGAACCTGTCCCATCGTGTTAACAGGACGGGCAAACAACTCCCTGAGCGTGGCAATGCTAAAATCAAATGTAATTCCGCGGTGCGTGCAGAAAGCTTGCACAAGATCACGCGTCATCTGAAACACTTCAGTCTGTACCCGCCAGAATTCGCGCAACTCTCCCGGAACCTCATCCAAGAGCTTTGCAGGGGAAGGTATCGCTGGCAATAGGCTCAAAAGCGATCTGCAGGCTATGATTCCAGGCTCTAACTCGGGGTATAAACCATCAAGGCAACTGCGGATTGTCGCGACTGCACCGAGAATGCGTTCATGCATGTGTAAAAACCTGCGTGTAGCGCCGATGGCCTCAGAATGTGCGCCCATAACATTGTCAATATTGCGAATGAACATGGTCCGCGCCGCTGGAAACGCGCTGCGAACCTCTGGAATCAACTCAACCAAAGTACCATGACCGCCCGGGACCACCGAAGGCTCGCCCTCGTCGTCCAATACCATCCTTAGGGCTTCATCAAAGCGCACGGTCGATTGGCGCATACCTTGTTCGATACAATAGCATGGCCCCCCCCCAGCGAGTTCGCTCAGCCAAGATTCCACAGCTAATCTATGAGTCGGAGAAACCACAAAAACTTCACCCAAAAGCCCCCCTATCGCAAGATGCTCCCAGTGTTTCACAGTCAGAAACGTATCACCCTCCAGCGTGCATGGCATCAGCGCCTTTGGCTGGTGAACCAGATCGCAATACCGCATAAAATCCGCTGAGGATAAGCTAAACGCTTGTTCAGGTTCGCTGACCAGGTCCTTGAGTTTTTTAGGCAGCGACCAGTTGAGTGCTCCTGCTTGCTTTAGTTGTAGCAAATATTTGACGACTTCGTCGGGCCGGCCCAACTTGAACGCGCTCTCCAGTGAGCTAAATCCCGCAAAATAACGACTGGATGCCCCAGCCGAA
Organism: uncultured Oligoflexales bacterium; assembly: GCA_964582405.1. Classification (GTDB taxonomy): domain Bacteria; phylum Bdellovibrionota_B; class Oligoflexia; order Oligoflexales; family Oligoflexaceae; genus CAZOSN01. Next base: position 26,527 of record CAZOSN010000042.1, read on the forward strand.
GGGATCAAAGCAACAATTCCGAATGGCACATCTAATTTGTCGCTAGAGGCCAGGGGCAAGATCCCCCCATTGTCTAGCCTACAGGTATCGAAAATGGGCAGCGTGGGATTCAATCCCGAATCAAGGACCCGTTGGATACGCTGCCGATGCATGGAAACATTTGCAAAACTCAGC
>CAZOSN010000042.1:26710-27176 GCA_964582405.1 uncultured Oligoflexales bacterium
GCCGGTCCAGCAAGGCAGTCCTCATGCACAACTTTCGCAAACGCTGAGTTTAACGAGTTATCGAATTAAGCGCTACTTTTTGATGCAGCATTTCTTGAATTTCTTGCCAGAATTGCAGGGGCAAGGGTCATTGCGGCCAATTTTGGGCTCGCCCCTCACAAACGGTTCTTCGTAATAATGATCATGATCATGGGAACAACCAGGGCCATGGACATGGGCATCGCCAGGATGGATTAATTCTGGAGATTGAACAGGGATTGACATGGTCAGCCTCGGTATAGATTGAAGTTGAAATAGGAAAAGACTGCTCCTACCACGACAAGGAAGAAAATACTAGCGATAAATACATAATATAATCAATTAGTTAGACTTTGGCGCTTTCGCGCCAAAGTCGTAACCTGAGCCGGAGGCGAGGGATCTGTTATGTGATTTGTCAATCAAAAGATACACCCCTCCCACGATTTTT
>CAZOSN010000043.1:0-2181 GCA_964582405.1 uncultured Oligoflexales bacterium
GAAATTCGGCCGAAGCTACCATCATATTTGGCAAAGAGCACTTGCCCCTCCTGAATCACGATATCCCCAACAACATCGTGAAACCGAAAGCTGCCGGTGGGCAGAGAGACTTTGCGCATCAAATGTCCCGTGCTGGCATCAACTATATGCACATCGCCTTTGCTGGTACCTACAAAAATTTTGCCGTCAGATATGACGGGCTTGGCTCCGGCGCGAATGACGATCTGATCCGGCGCCCCACCGTCGTATACCCACAGTTTTTTGCCGGTTGAAAACTCGATTGCAAAAAGTTGGTTGTCGGCTGATTGCACTAGTAGCATGGCGCCTACCAAAATCGGCTCGCGATTGTATCCACGCCCGAGGTCGAGTTCCCAAAGCTTTTTGCCGGATGCGCTATCTGCCTTGACGATACGTCCATCCCGCACTCCAACGAAAACAGAACCAGCAAGAGAAACAACGGGAGATACCGCTTCAGAACCGAGGTCTAGCCACCATTCAGCCTTTTGAGAGCTGAGTGAAATTGAGCCTAGCCAGCCTTTCTTAACCTCGCCGATCATGTGGCCATCGACCATTACAAAGCCTGTAAATGGATAAGAAGATACGGGCTTGATAGCGTCGATTTCGCGATCAAGTACCCAGACGCCCACCCGGAATGGTTTGCACTCTCGGTTGTCGTCGATGACACCGGAGCTGCAGAAGTCTTTATCTCGTGGCGAGGTGCATGACCAGGCAAGGCCTGTCAGACATAGGATTAAAAGACTACTTTTCATCGCAATTCTCGGTCTATCGTGATTAATTTATCATTGCTTTGTAGGCGCGAGCCACATCGGCCTCATGTGACGAACTATGATCTTTGATGAGATTCTCTAGAGCTGCTGTGGCTTCTGGATTTTTCTTTTGTTCGATTAGCATACGCCCTTTAGCGAGAAGAATTCTAGGTTTGATATCTTTGGGGACTATCTTGATGAGATCATCAGTTAGTGCGATCGCCTCATCATACGATTTCAAATCTTCGAGAGCAGCTAGGAGTGCAAGCCGGCCCTGAATCTCATAGATAGGATAGTCTTTGGCGTTGCCGACGATCGCTTGAAGAATTGTTTTTGCCTCTTCTGGTTTTTTATTCTCCATAAGAAAAGTTGCATAGCGCATGCCGGCCCAGAATCCTTCTGGCTTGGTTGGGTACTTGTTATAAAACTTAGCATAAAGATCTTTTGACTTGCTATGGTCTGGCTTAATCTTTTCGACCTGAGATTGAAGGTCCTTGATCTCTTGACTCTTCTTCTCAATTGCATCTTTGTTTTTTTCTGAGTCTTTTTCGAGTGCTTCTTTTTCTTTGGTCAACGAGGTTGCTTTATCTTGGATTGCCTTGATTTTGGTATCGGCGACGGTAAGTTCTGCCCGGTACTCTTTTTCCGCAGTGCCGAGTTCGTTGCGGAGCTTATTCCGCTCAAAGTTTTTCCACTGACCGAATCCAAAAAAACCGAGAATAACCAGCGCTATTCCGCCAGCTACGACCACAAGCGCTTTTTTGTGGTTTTCGAGAGACTTGATGGCGCGAAGGGCTTTGACCTGAAACGCGTCTGGGGCTTTTAACTGCTTATAGAAGTTCTTATCTTTTTTAGGTGAATCGAAATTCATCTTCATCCTCTTGTTCTGCTGTTATTTTGCCTACTTGAGGCATCGGGACCGAGCAAAGACCTATGATAATATCGTTTGTAGCAGTAAATGACCAGTCCCAACAGTCGAAAAACCGCATTTGATTTTTCAGAGTTTGATAAACAAAGAGGTTGCGCATGGGTGCTTCGGGTCTCGGACACCTCCTCGTAAATGAGGGATTTCTCACCGATCAAGATCTGGCGATCGTTAGTCGCGCAACCGGCCAAGGCTGCTGGGCCTTTGCAAAGGGGATCATTGCCACCGGACTCCTTGATGAGGATGAGCTGGCATCTTTTGTGGTGGAACGTACCCGATTTTTGATGGGTAGCAAGAATATTCAAGACGAGGCAGAGCCTGAGGCACTGGCTGCTGTTCCTCAATTCTTGATCCGAAAGCTGGAGGTATTCCCACTCGAAGCGACGAGCCAAGGTCTCAAAGTCGCGATGGCGGATCCCCTTGACCGAGGCACGGTGCGTCAAATTGAGTTTTTTACTAACACCAATATCATTCCCGTGGTGGTGCCGT
>CAZOSN010000043.1:2191-3085 GCA_964582405.1 uncultured Oligoflexales bacterium
TCGCAGCTTTACGAGGCCATCCGGTCCATAATCCCGGACTTTCAACCAACGGCGTCGGATCTTGAAAATTTCATGCTGAATCATGCTGCAGGGGCACTGCATAGGCAAAAACTAGAGGAGTTGGACGACGAAGACGGGGTAGAAGAGTCCGCCGATGACCTGAGTTTTAGCGAGGCTGATTTTGCGGACGATAACATGAATGAAGTGGGATCAGGTGACCTCACGGCCTTGGACGACGATGAAGATGGAAATGACGAAGGAGATTCGGCATTTGATACCGAATCCGAAAGAGACGAATCAGACGACGGGTTTGGTGAAGAGGGCGATGAGAGTGCCGATAGTTTGGATTTAGATGGTGTCGAAGAAGCATCTGGAGTCAGTGACGAGGCGGGACTTGATGATGATTTTGGGATTGAAGAGGTGCCAAATGACTTCGAGGATGAGGATGCTGGACTTGAGGGAGAGAAATCAGCCAAGGCTGATGCCTCAGAATCTAGCGGAGGCGACGATTTTGGCTTAGAAAGCGATTTATCAGGTGATGACCTTGGGCTCGAAGGTGAGACTTCAGAGGGGGATGACCTGGATCTCGAGGGCGGCTCATCGGATGGCGACGAGTTAGGCTTGGAAGGCGGCTCATCGGGTGATGACCTTGGTCTCGAGGGTGAGGCTTCAGAAGGGGATGATCTAGGTCTCGAGGGCGGCTCATCGGATGGCGACGAGTTAGGCTTGGAAGACGGCTCATCGGGTGATGACCTTGGTCTCGAGGGTGAGCCTTCAGAAGGGGATGACCTGGATCTCGAGGGCGGCTCATCGGATGGCGACGAGTCAGGCTTGGAAGGCGGCTCATCGGGTGATGACCTTGGTCTCGAGGGTGAGCCTTCAGAAGGGGATGAC
>CAZOSN010000043.1:3185-27005 GCA_964582405.1 uncultured Oligoflexales bacterium
CTGGATCTCGAGGGTGGCACATCAGATGGCGATATGTTGGGCACAAATTTTGAATCCTCTGCTAGTGACAGTCTGAATCTTGATGATGGGTCGTCCGATGGCGACGGTTTAGTCCAAGAGAGCGATTCGGACGGAGAAGAGCTAGGATTGGAACAAACATCCTCGGATAACGAACACCTAAACCGCGAAAGCGGATCCACGGACAATGATGAGCTCGATCTTGAAATTGATTCAACGGACGATGAGACGATGGAACTAGCAGGCGGTTCATCCGATAGCGACGAGATGGAATTAGATAGTAAGACTTCAAATAACCGTGAATTAGATTTTGGACGCGACGGGTCTCTGGATCATGCTGAGTTGAGCCTTGAAGGCGAAACTTCGGCGCTTGTCGATCTTGAAGCGGAAGGGACGCCTTCCTCGGATGAGGATGATTCACTGGTGGACGAACTTGAGTTGGAATCCGGTGACGATGGAGGGCTTGATCTTGATGCTGCAATCGATGGCGATTCAGATAATTCTCTGAAGTCTCTAGGGCCAACGCCTGAGGAGGATCGTATTCTCTCCGATAATACTAGTTTGGAAACGTCCTTGGATGGAGGCTCGATCGAGGGAGAAATGGCAGCCTCAGTTCAGAAAGATCCTGTTATCGAGGATGATTTTTCCGATGGAGTTTTGGCTGATCCTGTCGTTGGCCTTGAGTCGATGGATTCAGATCTTTCAGGAAATCTTGCCGCTATCAATATTGCGCTTGTTAAACTGAGTATGGCCTCAACACCCGAAAAGATCAGGGATATTGCGCTTGATGCGCTACAGCCTTCGTTCTCTCATGGGGCGATTATATTAATGGCAAACGACAAAGCAGCCCCTTTTCTAAATTGGCAAGGTAAAGCTCGCAAGCCCGACTATAAAATCGAAAAGACAGAGCTGGTTTCACTTCAGAAAAAGATTCTCTCAGACAATTGGTCAGATCTTACGGCACCCGAAGCAGCATCGCTGATGAAGGCCAAAGAGCTTAGGCAAGGAGCGCGTGCCACGAAGGTCGCCATTTCTCCTCAAAAATCCGTCATTTTTGTCGGTGTGCCGAGTCGAGAAGGTTTGGTCGCGGAAGAATTTTGCGATTCGGCTGCACAGCTTTTGCGATCGATTGGCCGCCGTACAGGTTGAAGTGACTCATGGGAGCCTCTCTATCAGACTCCTACATCCCATCTACGACTCTTTGTGCGATTTGCGAGAATATTTCGCGAAACTGAGGGGCTTTGGCACCGATGGTTTGACCAGATTCATCTACCGTCCCCACTCTGCGATCGAGCGGAATTCGTCCTAGCATGAGAATGTCTCGCTCTTCGGCGAAAGATTCACCCTCCGACCCAAATATATGTTCGCTGTGGCCGCAATTGGAGCAGGTGTACATCGACATGTTTTCGATCATACCAAGTACCGGGATTTCCAGTTTCTCAAACAAGCTGAGTCCCTTGTGCGCGTCGAGCAATGCGATACCTTGAGGTGTCGAGACAATGACAGCACCATCTATTTCGACTTCCTCAGCGAGGCTGATCTGCACATCTCCAGTACCAGGAGGTAGATCTATGATCAGATAATCAAGTTCTCCCCAGGCAGTTTGAAAAACCAGCTTCCGAAGGGATTTACTAACGATAGCGCCACGCGAAATAAAAGGAGTGTATTTATCTGTAAAGAAGCCAAAGGAAACGACCTTGAGACCATCGCTATCATGGGGCAGAATCTTGTCATCTTCGGTTACCCTCACGGCACCTTGGATACCGAGCATATCTGGAATTGATGGTCCATGAAGGTCGGCATCAAGAATACCGACTTTGTAGCCCAGCTCTTTGAGGGACCACGCAAGATTGCAACTTATAGTCGATTTCCCGACCCCACCTTTTGCTGAATAGACGACGATTACATTTTGAATACCCTCGATCCGTATCCTCTGAGGCTTAATCCCGAACGGGCTACCACGAAATTTGGTTGGAGTTGGGGATTGATTCAATGCGCCTCCGACTAGATTTTCGCGCCGTCGGAAATTGACCAGGGGTTTGCCGTGATCAGCAAAAGCCCACTGGTTCTGAATAAGACCTTCGATGACTTCTTTCTTGCTAAGATCAAGGTTATCTGAGGCCAGATCTAAAATGATGCGCCCATCCTTAAGAGATATGTCGAGTAGGCGGTGAGCCAAATCAATCGGATTCGACTTTGTGTCTAATATTTTAGAATTACTAAATTCTTTAAGAAAATCGAGCACTTGATTGGCTAGCTCCGTCATCTCATCTCCTTTGCCAGGGCCTCCGAATATTTGGTCCGGACCGACTTTTGGTGTACCTTGAGCACTTACACTTTTTTTTCGGAACGAACCATTCAGAAAGCGGTCGGAGATATTGCGTACTGTTGAAGCCATTTTTCCAGGGACGATGGCATCGCTATTGAGATTTGACTCGGCGTGACTTTTTGTAACTTTAGAGCATCGGACATTCTATGAAAGTAATCGTCTATTCCACCCGAATCTGTGGTTATTGCGATCGTGCCAAAGCACTATTGCGCAGCAAGGGAATACAATTTGAAGAGGTCGGGTTGGATGATGATCACGATTTAAGAGAGGCGCTCAGCCGAAAATTCGGTGGTTATCGCACAGTGCCTATGATCGTGATTGATGATACATTTGTAGGAGGATACAATGAATTGCTTGAATTGTCGCGGCAAGGAAAATTGTGAACACGTCAATTCGATATGGACTGATGGCCCTGGGTGTAGGCGGGGCGTTGGTTGCATCTGCGTATAAAAAGTTCTTTGAGACTGATGCGGTTAAATCCAGTGAGGCAAAGATAGATTTACCACGCGCGGAAATACCCACTCACGGACTTGCGGCGCTCAACCACCCCCCCGAGCCGGGTCGGGGAGAAAAAAAAGATCTGAAAGAAATTAGCGAGCTTTCTGGCCTGTTCAAATCAGGTGACTACGCGCAGGCCTTGAAAAAGGCTCAAGCTCTCCTAGCAGATCCTGATACCTCCCCGGCCGTCCGGCTTTGGGTTGAGAAACAGATTCCTACCATCTTGACGAGCCTTGGATGGACATTGATCCAATCAGGGCAATGTGAGCACGCAATTGAACGTTTCGAGCAAAGTAAAAAGCTTCAAAATCTGACAGAGACGACGAAGGGCTTGGCATATTGTTACTACAAGCTAAAGTCCCTTAACGCCGCCGAAGATGAAATGTTAAACTACCTCAAGACCAATCGGATTGATCCCAGTATGTCGATGATCTATGCTGATATTCTTGAATCTCAGTCGCGTTTCGAGGAAGCGGCCGAGATACTCGGGAGCATTCGTACCTCAGAAAACGACCCGGAGCAGGTGAACATCAAAAATCGCCTAAATTCTATGCGAGCCAAGATTTCAGAGGGGCATCTCCAGGCAAGTTTTTCTACGGCTCATTTTTTGATTACCTATCGCCCAGGGGAACATGAACCGCTCGTGAACATTACAGCGGATACACTTGAATCCGCGCTCACGGAGTTTACTGACCTATGGGGGATGCGAGAGCCACAGCAACCCATTGAAGTATTGCTATACCCTGAGACCCGATTCGGCCACCTAGTATCTTATGGTCCGAAATGGGCTCAGGGGCTTTATGATGGAAGACTAAGGATTCAGATCAAGCCTGAGTTTATTGAAACTCCTGCAAACAGCGCCTATGCGAGACTTTTGAGGCACGAATTGGTTCATGCGCTATTAGGTGAACAAGTTGATAGGCGCGAATTACCATATTGGTTCAACGAAGGTATCGCCATGTATCTTGAATGCCTCAAAGGTTGTCCCGAAGACAATGCAAAATCGCTGGGAGGAAATTTTCTATCCAAGGAGATGTTTCATGCTCGATTTGTCGATATGGAGTCCGGCAACGCGACACTTGTTTACAATCAAAGTATTTTCATGATTCGAACACTTGTGGCGAAGCTTTCTGATCGAGAACCTCATCCTGTGTTTACTATGATCGCAGCGTTGGACAAGCGGAGCGACCTATCATCCGACGGAATATTAAAAAGCGTTGGACTTACCTTTGACGGGATCTATGCCGCTGCAAAGCAGGCTTGGAACAAGTCGCCTCGCAAATCCCAATAGTAAGGTAAGGCTAAACCCTGGGGAGGCTGTCCCAATACCCCTGCAAGTCTTCCGGAAGGGGTGACTCTATGATGCAGTCTTTCTTGGTCTCAGGATGCTTAAACGCTAGGCGTGCGGCGTGAAGGCAAAGGCGATGGAATCCCGTTTGTTCAACGACCCAGTCGGTATTTCCCCTGGCCTCAAAGTACTCATTAAAAACCTCTTCGTTGGGATGGTATAGTTTGTCGCCGATGATCGCAAGTCCGTTAAATGCCGCGTGGATACGGATCTGGTTTGTGCGGCCCGTGCGCGGAGTTACCCGAAAAAGGGAAGCTTGGTCTCGAGTTTCGATGAGTTGAAACCAGGTCTCGGACGGCAAGCCGTTAGGGACAACCCATTTTTTGATGCGGATGGTCGATTCTTTGAGATCACCGATAGGACCGGTCTCGCGAAATGTCGAGAATTTCGGAATTCCCCTACAAATAGCGAGGTATTCTTTTGCGATCTCGCCGCGGGCGAAAGAATCAGCCAGTTCGGTCCTGATCCTGGGACTTGAACTGCACAAGACGATTCCACTGGTTTCACGATCTAGGCGGTGAACGGCAGCCCAGTTTTTGCCAAATTGGGTGGCTAGCACATGGGAGAAAGTATTGAATCGGAATGGTCCGTTCTCGTGCATCGGGAGATTGCCCGGTTTGAATACGGCCATAATTTCGCCCTCTTTCCAGATCGGATAGATTGCGGTATCCGCGTGCGGCTCTTCTTTTTGATAGTGCAGCATGACAAAGCGATCCTGCGCCTTGAGCCGATAGCTGGGGCGAACGACATTGCCATTGACCAGGAATTGTCCAGAACTTACCCGGTTCTGCCATTGATGGCGCGACATAAAGGGAAAGGATTGAGCGAGGAAATAATCAAGCCGCATTCCGCAGTCCTGATCACTGATCACGGCATGAAGGGGACGAAAATCAGCTATTTCCTGTTGTGTAGAGGTCATTTTTTCTCTAACTTGCCCAATGGACATCGGGTTAATAGGTCTTTGTTGCATCCATGAGTATAAAAGTCATCAGTAAAAATCGTCGGGCCTTTCACGAGTATGAAGTAGGAGACCGATTCGAGGCCGGAATTTCCCTGTGTGGTACGGAGGTTAAGGCCTTGCGGGCAGCCAAAGTCAATCTTGAGGAAGGATGGATCGATATTTCTGACCATCATCAGGCGTTTTTGAAGGACGTCCGAATTGGCCACTACGACTTCGGAAACCGAAATAATCATGATGAGAATAGGACCCGCAGACTCCTGCTGCACAAGGCGGAGATACTCAAGCTAGAGCGGATGATTCGGGAAAAAGGCTACACAATCGTGCCTCTTATGGTCTACTTCCGCCAAAGCACCATCAAGTTGGAAATTGCGCTTGCCAAGGGTAAACAGCTCCATGATAAGCGCGAGGCCTCCAAGAAGCGCGATGCTAAAAAAGAAATTTCCCGCGCTCTCAAGAATAGCAAACGCTAAAACTCGGCCCAACTTTAAGTTGGGCTTCTTATTTGATCTGTGTCACTCAGAATACTTGCCGTGAGCGCAGCTTTCGAGAGAACTGCCCGAGTCGAGCTTTTTCATCTTGATTAGCTTTTCGATGAGTTCATTGGTTCGGTCTTCGAGCTTGAGCCGTTTTGCAGCTTTGTAATCTGCACTGGCCTGCTCGACTCCGATATAATACCAGGCTGTTTGGCACGCACGAGCGATTTCGGAGATCTTGTACTTTGGCGTGCTTTTGATGGACAATACTTTGTTTTGCTGAGAGTAGCCAAATTTTCCTGCGTTCGCACGTTCTTGCACTTGGGATTTCGTATAGTGGCTGGCTGGTGCAACATAGGTCAGCGGCTCGTCTGCAGGATTGCTGAGTTTTGCCCAGTATGCCGGAGTCAATGGCTTGTTATTGAGGCTCGGATCGAATATCGCATGCTGAGCTGAACCGTCGATATTGATCATTGGGGCTACATGGTAGCGCCAAGTTACCCCTGGTTCCGGGTGAAGCTGGCCAAAGATATAATGCTGGGATGCTGGAATTCCATGAGTCAGGAGTTCCATGCTCATATAGAAAGATCGGGCATAGCATCCGTCTTTCTTAACGGAGAATGGCAAGTAGTCGATGTGATTGATCACCTGCATTGCTTTCTGCAATGTGTTGGAAGATGTATGGGCTTGAGCAGAAAACGCTGCGAGCGTTGCTGCGATCAAGATCATGTTATTAAGCGACATCTTCTTCATGTAATTAAGCCCCAAAAGCTAAAGAGCGACTGCCCATCTATGGTTTTGCAAATATGCCACCCAAATCATAAAATGAAATTTATTAAGTAATATTAGATAGTTAGTGTAGAAATAAGTCTGTGTTGGCATTCACCGGACTGTCTAAGTTTTTGGCAGTTGGCCACCGTCCGTGCATGACTTCGCTTGCGATGGGGTTGTAGACACGAAAAAAACTCGTTAGTTGTCTACGAAGGAGGCCAGCGTGATGGTGGTGATTTTCTTTTCTTTGCTGATTCATTTCTTAGCAGCCGAGGAAGGCTATTCTGAGGCGCAGAGAGTCAAGATCATGACGTACAACGTAGAGAACCTCTTCGATGAAATTCATGATCCAGGAAAGGATGACTGGGCCTTTTTGCCACTCACAAGCAAGGCGAGCAAGAGTCACAAGAAACGCTGCCTACGATTAGTGGGCAAGCGACAGCGGGAATGTGCCTCGCTGGACTGGTCTCATGCTGAAGTTGAGTCCAAGCTCGACAGGCTTAGTCGTGTGATCAAGATGCCATTTGGCGAGCTGGGGCCTGATATCTTGGTGCTGGCCGAGGTGGAGAATCTTGCGATCGCTGAACGACTGAGGGCCCTTTTGCCCCTGGCTAAATACCGCAAGGCACTGCTGATCGAAGGGCGCGATCCTCGAGGAATCGATGTTGCTGTTCTAAGCCGATTTCCCTTGGGTTCACCCCCAGAGCTCCATCGAAAATTGAAAGGACTTCCTCGGGTGCGTTTGAGCCGAGGCATTCTAGAAGCGCCTTTTCGTTTGGATTCGGGGATAATTCTTCGGCTCTTTGCGGTGCATTTTCCAGCTCCTTATCATACTCGCGAGCAGCGCATCGGGGCCTTTTATTTCTTAAATCTTTTGGCCAAAAGTACCCGGAATCCTCAAAGCATCGAGGTTGCGGCAGGGGATTTCAACGTTCCAAGGGACGAAGGCAACTTGTTCTACAAAGCGGTGATGAATCCTACCTGGATAATTTCCCATTTGGTGGATTGCGGCGGATGTCTCGGTACTTATTACTTTGCCAAGGGTAAAGCCTGGTCTTTTTTGGATGCCATCATGATTCGCAGGGGCTCCGGAGGAGTTTTTTGTGGGTTTGTGTCAGGATCTGTGCGGGTGATCGATACGTCGAATCAAGGATTCAAGGCACCTTCTGACCATCAGCCGCTCATAGCAGAATTGAATTGTGGAAATAGAGAAATTCGAAAGTTCTAGTGGGCTGTCAGGGCTGATTTTGGGTGTTGGCAGCCCATCTGCCGTCCATCTTGCGCCGAATCAGATCGGCAAAAATGCTCGAATTAGCGCTGCTAGTCCTGCGCTTTTTGCCGATCCGATTCGACTCAATCTGAACAACATCTGGACTACCAACCCCCAAAATCAGCCCTGACAGCCCACTAGAAGTCTCCGTAGACCCCGATAAGCGGGCCGATGCTGTATCCCTCAGTTTTGGGGAAAGTGCAGGCCGATTTATCGGTCTCTGCGCATTCTTTGAGGTACCGAACTTTTTGAAACTTTGCCTTTAGGCCAACGAAATAGCCCATTTCATCGCCTGTTCCTGATCGAAGTGAAAAATTCAGATCGGTTTGAAAGATCGATTTTACCGAGGCCCCGATTGGCGTCATTCCAAGATCCGAAACGAGATCACCTAAGCCAATTTTTTTTGTATATCGGCAGAGAAGCTGGAATCCTTGGGAGGTTTTGGTGGTAAGTTTTCCTTCGCCCCTTTCCTCATTGATGATTTCGAAGAATGGAAGTTTTTCCCAGGAAATGCCAAAGCCGATGTAGAGCGACTCGTGGACTCCCTGCGAAACTTTTAGAAAAGTCTGGCCGCGTAACCTTCCGGCTGAGTTCTTATTGGTTTTAGTGACTGGGTCACCACCTTGCACATCGGTTTTGGATTTTGTCATAAATTGCCCGTAGTCTAGCATAAGAGAAAACATGGTCAGAGACTGAGCTGGCTTCCCCGGATACACGTCAGCAAATGCTTGTAGCCCATATGAGACGCCGCTCCCATTAAATTCTCCCACCAAGCCCTGAGAATTGAGGCTTTCCTGGCTCCCCAAAAACCCACCACCTGTGGCGATGAATATTTCGGATTCCACTTTTTTACCGCCATTGGCAACTGGGTCTTTTTCCGTTTTGCCGAGTGGTTCAAAAAAATCGGTTCCGACTTCAGATATTGTGGGGTCGTTGATCGGTTCGGAAGTGTACGTATATTCGTTAGGATCGCTGGCTATGGGCTTCGTTTGATCCTTAACTTCTGCGGGTTTTTCCGCAGGCTCGTCCACTTGAGAAGGATAATCCGCCCTGATCCAGTGGAATTTTCCTATTCCTCGAACCGATACGACCTCCACGATGGCGTCGTTGGGGACTTTGATGCTTGTCTCGGTGGTGCGAAATCGGTAGACATGATTTTCTTGGTAGATATTGCCGAAGTAGTATTCTGCTTTTTCATCGGCAGGCCAAGAGACGGTTCGATTGTCCTCACCCAATGCAGTGCGGGCAGCGAAAACTGATAGGAGAGTGGCCAGCGCAACGATGAGTTTCATGAACAGCCGAACCTTGGATTTATATTGAACCACTTTTCGGCTTATTCGGGATATTCTTTATGAGCTCAAACTTTTTTGGTCTCAAGCTCAGGGAAATCGGCTGCTATTTCGCTTCCGGTGAACTTAGCTACCCATCCATCCTCATTGGTAAAGACACGAATGCATTTGAAAAACGGGTACTCTCCCATGTCAAACCAGTGCTTGGTTCCTGCGGGAACATTAATAAGATCTCCTTTTTGACAAAGGATAGCAAAAACGCGATCGTTATTATGAATATAGAACAGACCTTGCCCATCTACGAAATAACGGGCCTCATCGTCCGTGTGAATATGCTCTTTGAGGAACTTTTGTCGGAGCGCAACCCGTTGGGGATGATGTTCGGTTAGTGCCATGACGTCGGCGCTTTTAAACCCGCGATCTTTGCTCAATTTATCAATCGATTTGCTAAATGCTTTAAGCACATCTGCGCTGTCGGCTTCGTGGGGAAGTTTCGCTTCGGGCTCCCAAATTTCATAGGTCACGCCGATCTCAGTAAGGACTCTGACTATATCTTCATACCGCGTAAATTCGGTAAAGTTTTCGGGATTGTTGTGAGGGTATACTTTTACAATGGCCATCGTTGTTCCTTCGCTTGAGCTTCATGAAGTTTAGCCCAATGTTTAGGGCAAAACGTCAGGATACAGGATTTTGGACTATCCTTTCAACTTTAACCAAATGTCATAAAAATTGTTTAAATATCAATGACTTAATTTTTGTTTTGGGTTTTTCGTATTGAAATACTCTTCGTTTGCCGGCTGCTGCTGGCCTACGACAGAATACTCACAGGCATCGTCGGGCTTTTTCATGAGTTTACCGGCATCGTTTCGGCATATGATGGAATTGACTGTATAGATTTTGGTCGTAGCTTGGGTTGCTTTGAGGAAACTCATGCCTTCTTGCCAGGCTTTATCTTTGGCTCCTTTTGCGCTGCATATCAACGAAACCCCGAGCATGAGATTGGAGCAGGGCAGATTTGGATCATCAATCGCTAACGATTCACGGTGAAATTTTATCGACTTCTGTATGTTTCCGCGCACGCCATACATCCAATCTAAAACTGCTAGATCAGGTACAAGGCGATAGAAAATTCCAAGCGCATAGCGCACGGCTCCCTGCATGGTAACTTGATGGGTGAATTTAAGGTTGTATTTGCTCTGGGCTACATGTAGCCACAGCTTCTCAACACGTTCGGCATTGCTGAGAGAATCTAGTACGCCCTCAATTGTGCCCCGATGAGCAAGGGATGTACCTAGAAATAATTCGCAGACGACATGCCCAGGGCTGAGTTTAAGGCAGCGTTCGGTGGCTTCCTCGCCTTTTTTCAGAGCATCGAGAGCGATTTGTTTGTGGCTGCTTTCGGTCAACAAAGCTGCCATTTGGAATGTATCGGCTGCAAGAAGCCACATGCCGTCGATCCAATCTGGAGAAGCCGATAGTGCCGATTCTATAATTGCAATTCGTTGTTTAAATAACGGCACGGATACATGGCCGTTCATGACTTCGTCCGTGTACTGCATATACTGCTCGTACACTCCTGGGCTACTTTTGAGCGGTTCGTAGTTGATAATATATTCTTCGTAGGCGAGTCCCAGGTTGGGCCATATGAGACCGATTATCGCTAGTAATATGCCATGCGTTTTCATGCCGAGTACTCCTGTCAAATTAGGCCAAGGCCTTTGATGCTATCGGAGTTCGGTCAATATACTTAAAAATAAGTCTTTGAAGTCTAGTAATTTCATCAAGTTGCGGAATGAAAAAAGATCATCTAGACGGTTACGACCTCGACCTCGGGATGATATTCCTCACGCAGAGCCGATCGAATGGCTTCCAATGTACCGAGTTGGGAACTTGGACAAGATCCACAGGCCCCTTCGTAGCGCAAGGTGACGACAAAACCGTCTATTTCGATGACTTCAACGTCACCCCCATCCATCCTAAGCGCCGGGCGGATATAGCGATCAAGAATATCTTCGACATGCTTAGCCTCAGGACTTAAGTTTGATCGTCGGACTTCGTCGGAAGTCATAAAATTGGGGTCATGGCTTGGCACTAATCGGAAAATAATATCGCGCGCCTTAGCTGCCAGTACGTCCCAGTCGCTTAGACCATTTTGGGTAAGCGTAATGATATTTTCAAAAAAATGTACCTGTGTCACGTTTGTGATCAAAAACAGCTCGCGAGCCAAATCGATATGCATACATTCTTCGATACTTGAAAAGCTGACTTTTCCTTGGGACTTTATATCCTGCGATACGACAAATTTTTTTGCATTCGGATTTGGCGTCGCCTGAGTTCGGATTTTGATTTCGTCGGCCGTCGTCGTTTCCATTGATCACTCCGTTGTGATTGTGGATTGGTTTGCCATGGCTCCATCAGCAGTGTACCACGCGAGCACAGCGCATTTTACTCGGGCTGGGTACTGTCCAATCCCTGCAAAAATTGCGAGCCGACCTAGCGTATTGGGGAGCTGATCTGAGAATTCGCCTTTGACCATGGTCTTAAAATCTCGGATTATTACTTGTGCTTCATCAAAACTCTTGCCGGTTAAGGCAACCGTCATCATCGATGCAGAGGCTTTGCAGATAGCGCACCCGTCGCCGCGGAAATGAATTTCGTTGATCTTTTGATCATTAGAGTTGATCTCAATCCAAATATGATCACCGCACAAGGGATTGTAACCCTCGGCGCTATGGGTGGTGTGGGGCAATGGACCATAATTGCGCGGTTTACGATTGTGTTCTAGGATAACCTGTTGGTACAGTTCCTGCTGCCTTTGGTTCACCGAAATATCTCCTGAGCTTTTTGAATAGCGGCACACAATTGATCGACATCGCTTCGGGTAGTGTAGAAGGCAAGCGAGGCCCGCGACGTCGCGGGTAATTTGAAAAAATTCATTACAGGTTGGCAGCAATGGTGGCCAGAACGGATGGCAACCCCCTCCTGATCGAGGAGCGAGCCAACATCGTGCGGATGGATTCCATCAATGGTAAAAGAAAAAATGCTTGCATACACCTTAGGGTTTGCGATCAGGTTGACTCCCGGAATCCCTGATAATTCACTTCGACAGTAGTTCTCAAGGTCATGTTCGTAGGCAGCGATTGATTCGATGCCGATTTCGCTGACATAGTCGAGAGCAGAACCCAAACCCAAGACTCCCGCGATGTGCGGCGTTCCCGCTTCGAATTTCGCGGGCAGTTGAGCATAAGTCGATTCTTCAATCGATACGGTTCGGATCATTCCACCACCGCCGAAAGCAGGTGGAAGCATCTCAAGAAGGTCTTTCTTCCCATATAGTACGCCGACTCCTGTCGGACCGAAAATCTTGTGTGCCGAGAATGCTAGGAAATCACAGCCGAGTTCTCTGACATCGACTTTTAAATGTGCCACTGCCTGAGCGGCATCGACGACGACCAGTGCAGAGACCTCGTGGGCAGCGTCGGTCATGGCTTTAATCGGGTTGACAGTCCCCAAGGCGTTCGACACCATGGTGATAGCGACGACTTTCGTCTTATGTGACAAGAGATCAAAGTATGCTTCGGTATCGAGTTCGCCAGATTCTAACATCGGAATCCTGCGCAAAATGGCTCCATTGGCTTTGCAGAATAGCTGCCAAGGAACAATATTGGAATGATGTTCGAGCTCGGAAATCAGAATTTCGTCGCCTGGCTTTATGATCAAGCTAATCGAGCGGGCCAGTAGGTTTATGCTAGCTGTGGTGCCTGCCGTGAAAATGATTTCTTCTGGAGCCGAGGCTCCGATAAAATGCTGGGTTTTTTGCCGAGCTTTTTCAAATTTGATCGTAGCCTGTTCGCTCAAAAAATGAACGCCACGATGAACATTGGACGCTTCGAATCGATAATGCTCAGTCACTGCATCGATCACTGCATTTGGCTTCAGCGTCGTTGCAGCGTTATCAAGATAAGCAAGAGGCTTGCCATGAATTTCTCGGGTCAGCAAGTCAAAGTCTTTTCTATACTTGTCCATGGGTATTCCTCATCAGCCATTGATCAAGCTTTGCAAGAGCAATTGCTTGAATCGCCTTGTCCGAAATTTTGTAAACAACCTCGGTAGCAAATGCTTTGGCCAAGATTGCCTCGGCCTCCTTTAGACCGATCCCACGGCTTCTGAGGTAGAATAGTTCTAAGGGTTTGAGCTGGCCTATAGTGGCGCCATGGCTGCATTTGACATCATCGGCGTCGATTTCCAGTTGTGGTTGTACATTGGCCTCGGCACCACCATTAAGGATCAGGTTTCGATTGAGTTGCATGGCATTGGTCTGTTGTGCGGTTTTAAAAACCTTGATCTTGCCAGAGAATACGCTCTTGGATTGATCTTGCAGTAGGCCTTTGAACAGCTGTTTGCTTTGACAGGATGGAGCTAGGTGATCCACATGAGTGTAGATATCGCTCTGACGTTTGCCATCACACAAGTAGAGGCCGAAGAGGCTGGCTTCTGCTCCAGGTTCGGGCAGACTGATGCCGACTTCATACCGTGAAAGTTTAGCTCCCTTGCCTAAAAAAAATGAGCTATAGTTTGTGTCACGCTCTTGCCTCACCTGCGTGCTCATAAAATGAAATGACTCGGGGCTTTCCTCTTGCAAGGTATAATGTTCGAGTCGTGCATTAGCTTCTAGCGCTATTTCAATGCGGCAAGAAGCGAGGTAGACAGCCTGTTCCATGCCGATCGAACTCGTAACCAGCGTAGCTTGGGCTTCCTTCCCTATTTTGGCAACAATTCGGGGAAAAAAGCAGAATGGCTTGGGCTTTGCGGTGTTAACAAAAACGATATGGATTGGTTTGGTCAGCCTTGTACCTGGAGAGACTTCAATAAAGGCACCATTGCATAGGAATGCGTCGTTCAATTCATCAAGTGCATGGCGGTTGTGACGTTTAGTTTGCCTCAGTATTTCCTGTAATGCCGTTGGATCATCGCGAAGAGCATGGCTAAATGGTTTGACGGTGAGACCGCCAGTAGCTTGATCAAGAGTTTGTGCCGATATGTTGGTATCGAGGATGCCATCGACGAACACAATCGGCCATTCGTTGCCGACGAAAAATTCACGAATCTCACGGGGTGTGATCATCCCGCGTGCATGCGACCAATTAAAATCGATTTCGCTAAGCGGTTTCAAATTGGTATATCGCCAGGCCTCGTTCTTGCGGTTTGGAAAACCTGCATTTAAAAAAATGGACTTAGCCGGTTCTCGTACGCTTTTGACCCACTCTGGTATCTCGCCGCCGAATTGATCTAGATGCTTGAAAGCTGTGGGATTCATCATATTAGCTCCCAAGCATCGCATCATAGCCAGTTTTTTCGACCATTTGAGCCAGAGTATGGTCACCGGTGCGCACAATTTTCCCATCGACTAGGATGTGGACATAATCAGGCTTCACATAATCCAAGATTCTTTGATAATGTGTCACGAGTATCGTGGCATTTTCGCTTGAGCGCAATTTATTGATACCGTCGGAGACGACTCGTAACGCATCGACATCAAGCCCTGAATCTGTTTCATCTAAAAAGGCCAGACGAGGAGCGAGAACCGCCATCTGTAGGATTTCGTTTTTTTTCTTTTCTCCGCCGGAAAAGTCGACATTTACTTGGCGTTCGAGAAAACTCGGATTAAACCCCAAGAATTTAAGTTTGTCTTGAACATAGTCCTCAAACTCTAGCGGGTCCATTTCTTCGACGCCCTGATGCCTACAAACCGCGTTAAAAGCAACCCGGAGAAATTCGCTATTTGGCACACCAGGGATTTCGACCGGATACTGGTAGGCTAGGAACACGCCTTCGCGCGCTCTTTCTTCTGGGGAAAGCTCGATGATGTTACGCTTCTTAAAATTGATATCAAACAAGATTTCGCCCTGCGTAACCTTATAGTCCGGATGACCAGCAACAACCTTGGATAAGGTGCTTTTACCCGCACCGTTTGGTCCCATAATCGCATGCACTTCGCCGGGATTTACGGTTAGATTTAAATTTTTTAAGATCTCTACGCCGTTATTTTCCACGTGTAGATTTCTAATTTCCAGCATGTTTGATTCCTTCTGTGTAAATTATCCGACGCTATTTTCCAATTTCATTTCCAGCAATTTGACAGCTTCCACGGAGAACTCCAGGGGGAGCTGTTTGAATACCTCTTTGCAAAAGCCATTGAGGATTAGACTTATGGCCTGATCTTCACCGATCCCTCTTGATTTCAAGTAAAAAATTTGATCCGCGCTGATCTTCGATGTTGATGCCTCGTGCTCAATGGTGCCAGTCTCGTTCAACACCTCGATGTAGGGATAGGTATTGGCAGAGCATTGGTTACCGATCAGCATCGAGTCGCATTGGGAGTAGTTTCGTGCATTGACCGCGTTTTTGCCGATCTTAACTAGGCCCCGGTAGCTATTTTTTGATTGGTCGGCCGAGATCCCCTTGGAAATTATCTTGCTAGTTGTTTCACGGCCGATATGGATCATTTTGGTACCAGTATCAGCTTGCATCTTGTGGTTGGTAAGAGCGACTGAGTAAAATTCTCCGCGTGAATAGTCACCCTGCAACACCACACTTGGGTATTTCCAAGTCACGGCCGAACCAGCTTCAACTTGAGTCCACGATATGTGAGATCTCTCTCCCAAGCACAGACCGCGCTTGGTCACAAAGTTATAGATTCCGCCCCGTCCCTCGGCATCGCCCGCGTACCAATTCTGTACCGTCGAATAGTTGATTCGAGCTTGCTTTAGCGCGACAAGCTCAACCACTGCAGCGTGAAGCTGATTTTCGTCGCGTTGAGGTGCTGTGCAGCCTTCGAGGTAATTTACAAAGCTACCCTCGTCGGCGATGATCAATGTGCGCTCGAATTGACCGGTTTCTGCAGCATTAATGCGGAAGTAGGTTGATAGATCCAAGGGGCAGGTGATCCCTTTCGGAATATAGACAAAGGAACCGTCGGTAAAGACAGCAGAATTAAGAGCGGCGTAGTAGTTGTCTTTGTATGGGACGACCGAACCCAGATATTTCTTCACAAGTTCAGGGTGTTTTTGGACGGCTTCGGAGATGGAACAAAAAATTACACCATGCTCGGCCAAAGTTTCTGTATGGGTCGTGCCAACCGAGACGCTGTCAAACACTGCATCTACGGCAACTCCAGCGAGACGCTTTTGCTCCATGAGTGGGATACCGAGCTTTTCGAAAGTTTTTAAAACCTCTTCATCGACTTCGGCGAGGCTTTTGGGGCCTTCGCCGAGTTTTTTGGGAGCGCTGTAGTAACGGAGATTTTGGAAATCAGTCTTTTCGTAGCTGACATTTGCCCAGGTTGGTTCTTCCAGCGTTAACCAATAACGATATGCCTTGAGTCGAAAATCTAGGACAAATTGAGGTTCGTTCTTGATAGCCGAAATATTACGAATGATCTCCTCGTTTAGTCCCTTTGGAAATTCAACGGTATCAACCTTGGTTTCAAACCCATATTTGTACTCTAAATTTGTAAATGGGTTGACAGCATTGCTACCCATAATGTCCTCCTGAAATCCCTAATTCACGCTACTGATCATTCCCCGTCCCTGGAGGCATTCTCGTACACCTGTGCCGAGGCCTGTCTTGCGACTTTCGGGAAAATGGTGCACCAATTCACCGAGCGATAATGCTTCGAGGTTGCCTTTGATTTTGCCAAAGATGAGCTGCCAAGGATCGCGCGTCATGCACTCGGATTCGTGAAAGCAGCCATTTTCGCCGACGCACAAGACCGGGTAGATCCCCTCTTCCACTGCAGCGAAAATCTCCCAAACCGATATTTCCGAAGACCGCTTTGCAAGCACATAGCCGCCATCGCGGCCACGCACACTATCGACCAAGCCTCCCCGGCGCAAAAAGACCATGATTTGGTCAAGATACTTTGAAGGTATGCCTTGCCGTTCGGCGATATCGTGGCGTTTGACCAAGGCTTCGTCTTCGCGGTAGGCCAAATCCATCATGATTTTCAATGCGTAGCGGCTGCGTGAGGTCACGTTCATGAATTTGATGTCCTTGTAAGTCAGGCCCCATTGTCTACAGAAAAACTCAACATTAATCAAGGCGAAGCATATCAATTGTTTATTAATTTAGTCAACAATTGATAATCGTCTGAAATTATGTGGTTTTTTGATAAGACAACGTCCACAGACGCGGGTTATGAGGGCGAGGCCGTGGTGGGGGCGCCCTGGGGGTGGCTGCTTTCTAGATTATTCGGGCGGTGCTAGTAGGACATCCTTTATTTCTGGAAAATGCTCCCGAAATATGGGCACGATACCATTAAAAAGAGTTATTTGGCTCGATGGGCATCCCGAGCATCCGCCGAAGAGCTTGAGAGTAACAACTCCGTCTTCGACATCGACTAGTTCACAGCCCCCTGCATGCAATGCGAGCTGAGGATTGATTTCGTTTTCGATGAGTTCTTTAATTTTTGCGATCATGGTGGGTCCCTCATAACGGAATACCCTATGCAATATAGGGCCAATCCCAAGCTTGTCAATGGAGCGGTGTTATTCCTGCGAAGGCTCGAAAAAATTCTCGGTAAACCATGAACGTACTTAAAAAGTCATGGTATCCTAAAACTATATTTCATACATTAGGGCGCGATGCGAAAAAGGGCGCGATGCGAAAAAATTTGTCCCAAGATCAGCTTTCGACAGAGATCAAGGAAAATGCTAGAATTTCCTTTGATTCGAGGCAATTGGCCGAAAGGCTCGCCAAGCTTCTGCCTTCTCGTCTAATTCAGGTGCGGGCAACTATATCTCAAAGTGGCACGGGGTCCTCCGTACGAGAGGCTTTGACTCACCCCGACTATTTATCGGCTATCGATGAGCTCTGTAAGGTGCGGCATATCTGGTCCGAAAGTAGGGTTGCCTACGAGACGCATGTGATGCTGTTCAAGGCGCGCCAAAGTCATGCTTCGTGGGAACGCACACGATTGAGTAGGATCATTCAGAAATAAATCTGTTGCATTTCGGAGTCTTGCTTTATACCCATAGTGTCCATTGTCTATCCGTGCATGAGGAGTTTCCAAAGTGGCTTACATTCCCAATATCTTGTTTTTCATCTTAGCTGCGGCGACATTTGGCTACTTCGCGCTAAATTTGAAGAAGACCTGGGCGCTCATCAATTCTGTAAACGGAAAAGAGGAGGTCAGGACCAATAATATCAATATGAGGGTGTTTGAGGTTCTGAATCTTGGCTTAGGCCAATTCAAGATGTTCAAGGATAAACCCGCTGGGATAATGCATGCTCTCATTTTCTGGGGATTTGTGGCCGTAACAATCGGAACGGTTGAGACATTGATCCACGGCGTATTTCCGAGCTTTGAATTTAATGTCATCCTAGGACACGGTATTTTCTACCATCTTTTCCTTCTCCTTCAGGACTTTGGCAATTTTGCAGTGGTGATTGGCATCGTCTGGGCTTTCGCGCGGCGCATGTTTGCACCCCCAGCTAGGTTGGCATCTCTCCCCGAGTCTTCAAAAAAGGATGCCTATGTAGTCCTCGGATTTATCCTGGGGTTGGTGTTGAGCGCTCATATGTATCTTGGTGCCCGTACCTTTTTGGAGGGAGACGCTGCTCTTCCGCAGGGCCCGCTCGTGTTTTCGCGAATGTTTGCGAGCCTTGTCGGTTGGATGGCTCCGTCCTGGAGTGGGTTTGCGACTTTCATTTGGTGGATTCACATACTGATCCTTTTTTCGTTCATTACCTTCTTGCCATTTTCTAAGCACCAGCATCTGATTTGGGTGTGGCCCAATATCCTTTTCCGCAATTCGAAGGCGCGCGGCCGCCTGCGCCCCATGGAATTTGACGAAAACGCCGAATCTTTCGGGGTTGGCAAGGTTGAGGACTTCACCTGGAAACAGATGCTTGATGCACAAACTTGCGTTGAATGTGGTCGCTGCACCGAGGCCTGCCCAGCCAATACCACCGGCAAGCCTCTCGACCCTCGCAAGATTATGCACGACATGAAGTATGCATTGATTCAGAAAGACCAAGCTGAAAAGAAGACTCTGACGACAGATCCTAAGGATTTGATTGGTGGATTTATTACAACTGATGAACTGTGGGCATGCACAACCTGTGGAGCTTGTATGGAGGCATGTCCACTTTACATTGAACATGTGCCTGCGATCGTCGATATGCGCCGCTACCTGAGTCTTACCCAAGGTGAGTTCCCTGAAGAGCTTGCAAATACCTATAAGAATCTCGAAAACAACTATACACCTTGGGCCTTCGCACAGTCGACGCGAGCTGATTGGGCCAAGGATCTCAATGTTTCGACCATGAAGGATAAGAGTGATGTTGAGTATCTTTTCTGGGTTGGTTGTGCGGGTTCCTATGATGATCGCTACAAGAAAGTATCCCGGTCGATCGTTAAGATCCTGAACGAGGCTAAAATCAGCTTTTCGATTTTGGGAACCGAAGAAAAATGCAATGGAGATACAGCACGCCGGCTCGGCAATGAGTATTTGGCGGATATGGCAATTCGCGAAAACGTCGAGACCTTGACAAAATACAACGTGAAGAAAGTTGTCACTGGTTGCCCTCATTGTTTCAATACGATTAAGAACGAATACCCCGACTTTGGATTCGATGCCGAGGTGATTCATCACTCGGATTTGATTGCAGATCTGGTAAAAACCAAGAAAATCAATCCCCAGAACGTGCCTCAAGATGCGACCCAGATCACCTACCACGATTCCTGTTATCTCGGTCGGCACAATGAAATCTACGAAAGCCCGCGAGAAGCCCTCGCCGCAGTGCCGGGTGTAAAACTCAGCGAGATGCCACGTAGCAAAGAAAAAGGTTTCTGCTGTGGAGCCGGAGGTGGTCGGATGTGGCTTGAAGAAACCATAGGTGAGCGGGTTAACGAAAATCGGAAGCGATTGCTACAGGTGCTGGAACCGTGGCTACGGCGTGTCCTTTCTGTATGACGATGATGACTGATGGTGTCAAAGCCCATGGCAAGCCCGAGATGCAGATCAAGGATATAGCAGAAATCGTGGCTGATTCGATTCGCTAGCCAACGTTATTAAATATTTCTATATTTCCAATACCGCTCCGCTGCGTTAGCCTGAATAAATCAGTTCATTCAGGTTTGCTCATTGGAGGTTCGCATGCGGCGGTCATTGGTTTCGCTCGTCTTCGTGGTTTCGGGGGCTCAGTATGCCTTCGGTCTTAATTTTCCTATCGCTTCGCCAGGACTCCATAGCGAGACTGCTGTTGAGCCAGATGCTTCTTACAATTTTGAAGGAATCATCTCTCTTTCCAATTGTTCGGGTAGCTTGGTTCGCTTTGAGGACTCACTGGGAACCGACAAGGCAAAATTGCTTTCCAACGGGCACTGTGTGAAGTTTATGGGCGTCGATGAAGTGATCACGAACTCGCCGTCGGTGCGCTCGGTGTCGTTTCTTGGGCCAGATGGCTCCAAAGTTGGTTCTGCAAGTACCACGCGTATTCTTTATGCCGCCATGAAATATACTGATGTTAGCCTTTATGAGCTTTCGATGACCTATGACGCAATTGCAAATTCGTATCATGTTCAGCCGATGACGATTTCAAGAACTGCTCCCCAGATTGGTGATGATATTGAGGTCATTTCTGGGTATTGGCGCAAGGGATATTCCTGCGACGTAGAGTTCATCGCGTATCAGCTCAAAGAGTCCAATTGGTCGTTCCGAGATTCGATCCGATACTCTCGTCCTGGCTGTGAGGTAATCGGTGGAACATCAGGTTCTCCGGTTGTGTTGGCGGGCAGCCGGACCGTGGTTGCGGTTAACAATACGATTAACGAAAGCGGTGGGCGCTGCACCATGAACAACCCATGCGAAATTGATAAAGATGGCAATATTTTCTATCAACGAGGCATAGGTTATGCCCAGCAGGTATTCTGGTTCTATGATTGCCGCAATGAGCAAGGAAATATCGATCTCAATCAGCCCGCATGCAAATTGGCCAAGCCGCTTTAATCTCAAGCAGGACAGGCGACTCCGGGTTGCCTGCGCCTTAATCCTAGGCTGACCTACTCCCATCCGTTTTACACAGACACCTTAATCGAAAATTCAATTTGCCAAGGAACTTGCGGGCGTGGAATTCAGAATTTGAATGGTTTTTGCTAGATCCTCGGTATTGCAAAGCATCACAGGATTGGACGGAGAGCGAGGCAGAATCCGCCGTGCCAGCCCAAAAAGGACATTACCGGGACCGATTTCAATATAACTTGAGATTGCCATTTTCTGCGCTGTTTCCATGGTCTGAGTCCAGCGAACAGGATGATCTATCTGATCTATTAGGTATCGGATATTATAATCAGGCGCGATCTCCCCGGTGAGATTTGCGACAATGCGCTCCCCATTGTTCTTGACATGATCGTCGAGGAGCACGGCTGCCATAGCATCCCGTGCGGGTTTCATGAGGCTTGAGTGGAAAGGGGCGCTTACCTGGAGCATCACACAGCGGACATCTTGAAGCTGGAGCTGGCGGGTAATCTCTTCCACTGCAGATTTATGGCCCGCGATCACAATTTGATCTTTTGAATTAAAATTGGCAATCTCGACGATTCTGCTCGGCGAGCTGCATTTTTGGCATAGCTCTGACAATTTGCCTTCGTCGTATTTCAGTACTGCGGCCATAGCGCCAAGGCCAGGAGCTACGGCTTTTTGCATTTCGGTGCCTCGAAAATGAACGAGAAAACTAGCATCAGCGAGCGACATTTTCCCCGAGGCGACGAGGGCTGAATACTCTCCCAGGCTATGGCCTGCGAAACATAGATCTTTACTCCTGGCGAGATCGGTCTCTTTGGACAAAACCTGCCATATGGCTACGGATACGGTCAGAATGCATGGCTGGGTATTTGCTGTAAGTGTCAGATCGGACTCGGGGCCCTCAAAACAAATCTGGCGAATTTTTAGCTTGGCTGCTTCCTCAGCCTCCTCAAAAATAGCCTTAGCGTATGGGAAATTCTCGATCAGAGATTTTCCCATGCCCACATACTGCGACCCTTGTCCGGGAAACATTGCCAGTGTTGGAGCCATAGGTATCCTGGTATCAAGGAAGGGTCGTCGATTTAGTTTTCAGGCGTGAAAGAGTCCGAGTTTACGGCCTGCGCTTTGGGTTCGATGACTTGCTTTCCTCGGTAGTGGCCGCAGCTTTCGCAAACGCTATGGGGATGCTTGACTTCGTTGCAGTTTGGACAAATCGACATCCCTGTGGCGCGGAGCGCATGGTGAGACCTTCGTAGGTTGCGCTTGGACTTCGAGGTCCGAAACTTAGGTACTGGCATTTTAACTTTCCTTTGTTTACACTTAGGACCCATCTCGGGTATTCAATTGAGCCTTACGTAATACCTACTGGCTAGCCACGAGTCAAGAATTTAGGGTGTTCGAGTCTCTATTCAAGGGGTCAATTTACCCCTTCGACAAAAATAATATAGCTGTTGCCAGATTTCTGAACGCGTCCGGTAATTTGAACCGACCTCTTCATGAGCAGCATGTTCTCGTAAGCCCCTTTAAAAAATACGGCCGTAAAGTTCGCGCCGCGGGCATCGTGGAATCCAAGGCTGCACTTAATCGGACAGGCTTTGAGTTGAGCCTCGCTAAACGTGGCCGCTGCGGTGGTGACTGTTTTCCCAATGTAGTCCTCCAAGTAGCTGCCGGTTGCGACAGGTGGAGATGGTTGCGGAACAGGATAGGACGTAGAGGGAGGACTTGGCCGAGGCGGGGGCGGTTTATTTATATTAGATTTTTGCTGCTCTTCTCGGCGCTTGCGAACGATTTCCTGCCATGATGGCCTGACAGTTTCAGGGGGGACGGCAGGCGTATCGGGGCGGTCCTTTGCGGCAGCGGGCGCGGGAGGGGGTGGTTCGGATTCGACTTCAGAAGGCTGCTGCGATTGATTGCTTTGGCTACGAGCTTTGAGGTCCCTTTTCTGCGTTCGTGCGTTTTCCTCCGAACTGCGTGCGACAGATCTAAACATAGCATCGTTTAACTTTTCGTAGCCAAAATAAACTGTGACAAGGCATAGGGAAATCGTTAAGCCCAGAATGAGCATTTGCTTAGTCATCGCACTTGAATTTGCCTCTTTAGTGACTGACTTTTCCAGGAGCAGCTGCATCTTTTGAAGATTCATGCCATTTTGCTTTGCGATTAGGCGGTTCAGATGAGCCGCATCAGTCGAGCTTTTGCGGGAACCGTAAAGCTCGATGAATTTTTTGATCGAGAGCTTTCGTTGTGATCCTTGGCGCATAACTTTGACATCTTGACCTAGGATTCCCTTGCCATAGAGCCCGAGTATTTCGCGTGAACTTAAGGGGCCAAGCCTTTTGCCAAAAGGATCGACGACAATGAACGGTTTCTTGATGTTTTCGTTTGTTACTGGCACGGCCTTCGGGTTCTCGGCAGGCACGGTCTTATCTATTTTTTGTTGCCGAATCTGCGGTTCCGCTGGCGTTCTTGGTTTGGGAGTCGGCTGCCATAGATAGTCTTGGCTTTGGGACGCCGACTTTGTTTTCTCTTTGGGCATGCTAAATTCGTTGGGCCCGTCGTTTTCAGAGACTGAACCTATGTTAAAAATTTCATCGACATGCACAAGTTCCTGAAAGATGTTTGAACCTTCGAGGGACACCTGGTCAAACGGATCGACTTGACCATCGCGCATAGCCTGCCGTATCTCTTGGGCATTGTAGACGCCAATGAGTTCATTATTGCGGTAGACTTTCCAGCGCTTTTTCATGCTGCCTTTGCCCGAAGTCGGAATTTTACCTTTTCCTTGTCGGTATTTACGGGTCAAAAACCAAGGGAGCGGGTCGAAAGGCACATTTGGT
>CAZOSN010000044.1:0-16267 GCA_964582405.1 uncultured Oligoflexales bacterium
TGATAAGGTCCTAGAGCACTTGAAAACAATTGGCCTCGTCAAGAAAGGTACCAAGTGCTGGATTTCACCTAACCTGAGCCACCTGATTTCACTCCTCAGAGCCACCCCCTTTCACTTTAGCTGAGCCACCTGATTTCACATCGGTGAGCCGCTTTGGACCCTAGGTCGCCAAGTCGGCCTTCGATCGCTATGCTCTGCTGGTTATAAACCAATTTTAGCGAGAGCGACATGAAGGCAAGGAAACAAACGCGAGCAAAAGGTCCAAGAATGATTAAGGAAATCCTTAGACTCAGGGATATGGGTCTCAGCAAACGGATGATCGCCAAAGCCCTAGGCTGCTCCCGAAACACGGTCGATAAGTATTTGGCTGAGCCTGAGCCCCTGGCTCCGCAGCCCGAATACCAGGCGCCTTGGTCTGAGCATATTGACTGGCAATTGGTTTCTCAGGAGACCGCCAAAGGCACTCCCCTGGTCGAATACTGGGAGGCGCGTGTCGAGCCTCTGGAAGGCATGACGATCCCCTACGTTTCTTTTTGGCGGGAGTACAAGCGACGTTTTCCCCATGTGCCGATCGCTTGTGCATAAGCTTCACCCTCCCGCCGAGCGATGCGAAATTGATTATAAAGGCGATACGCCTGGCCTAGGTTTTATGGATCGGCACACCAAAACCTTCGTCCCCTGCCGACTTTTCGGAGCGGTGCTGTCTAGGCGTTCGCCGTTAAGCGGCGCAGCAAGTCCGCCACCGCGCGCGAATTTCCTTCTCGATTCCACTTGCAAATTTTCTAGCCTTGATTTTGCTCAGGGCGAAATTCGATAAGGAGGTTTGCTATGAATTTTAAAGGTTTTAGGATGCTAGAGGCGGCCATCTCATTTGCTAATAAAGCGGCTGATTTAAAATTGCCTTCGGCATCTCTTCGGAAGCAGTTGGTGCGGGCATCGGAATCAACAGCTCTACTTTTGGCAGAAGGCGAAGGGCGTGACACCTGGCCCGATAAATTGCGCTTTTTCACATCGGCGCGTGCTTCGCATCGCGAGGCGCAAACCGCTTTGCGGATTGCTCGCATCCAAAATGCGGAGATTTTAGATTTGGCTGACTACCTTGGGCGAGGCTTGCATGCAAGTAGCGCATGCCCCAAACAAAGTTGCTTGAGGTAAGCAAAGTTACCAGTACCGACCCTGCCATATAGATTCTATGAATTCAGCCGCAGGGATTATCAAGATGCCATCTTCGGTAGTACGGTGATGAGGCTCCATACAGACGATCATGCAGCACTTGACCTTGGGATGCTCCTTTTTAAATTCGCGTAGTCCTTTGAGATGATCGGAAGTAATTTTAGTCGAGGATTTGGCTTCTACTGCATATTCGGCTTCGCCGATAACGAAATCGACCTCGATCCCTGACGGAAGTCGCCAGAAGGAAAGGGATATGAAGTTGTCCGTATACTGGAGATGCAATCGAATTTCATGCGCCAGCCAGTTTTCGAAGGCCTTACCAAACAGCTCCGATCCTGGCTCGAGATTGAGACGACGCGCCAAGTGATTGACGACGCCAACATCACTGAAGTAGAACTTTGGTTTGCTGGTGACTCGTCGCTTTGGCCGCCATTGAAAGGCAGGAAGTTCCCACGCCACTAAAGTATCGATCAAGATTTGAAAGTACTCACGGATTGTCTTCGCATTGAATCCGGTGTCTCGTGCAAAAGTCGCGTGGTTGATCTGCTCGGTATCGCTTAGGCTCGCTAGATCAAGGAACTGTGCAAACCCTTGAAGGTTGCGTACCAGGCCTTCTGCCGCGATTTCCTCCTTTAGGTAATCACCAATATAGGATTGAATCAGCCGAGAGAAATCTTTGGGCGGGCAGTCGTAGTGCTCGGGTAAGTATCCCTGATTTAATAATCGGATTAAGTCAAAGGTCGAGCCAATTTCTGCGATGCTGAGTCCAAAGAGTTCATATTTAAGCGCTCGCCCACCCAGTAAGTTAGCGTGGCCTCTCTTTACTTTTCTGGCACTAGATCCAGAAAGAATAAAATTGATCTTACATCGCTCGATCAGCCAGTGAACCTCGTCCAAGAGATCGGGAATTTTCTGGATCTCGTCTATGATCACGAGAGAACCAGGGGGTAGAGATTGGTGGCGTTCTCTCAGAAATTTCGGTGCCTTCAGTAGCGTCTGGTATTGGTCTGTTTCAAGGAGATCGATGTAGGTGGCTTCTGGGTAAAGCCGCCTCAAGAGGGTCGACTTGCCACTTTTTCGCTGCCCCCACAAAAAAACGCTTCTAGAGATATTTTTATCTAATGATATCAATCTATTATACATTTCTTATACCTATATAATAAATTTTCATGAAATTTGATTATCACTATAACAATATATGAACATTGGTTTTGTTTCAATTGGCTAGTGGGCTGTCAGGGACGATTTTGGGGGTTGGTAGTCCAGATGTGATCTGGTCAGAGAGCTTTCCCGGCTGGCGCCTAGCGACCAGCTCGCCTAGCACAGCATGGCTTACGCCGCTTGATATCGCTGCAGCGCCTCAATTGGCTCAAGCCTACAGCTTCCACAAGGGAAACTCAAAACGAGGAGCTTAGAAAGCGCGTCGGCGAGGTCTTTGACCTTCACCGCGCTCGGTATGGCCGTCGCAGAATTGCAGCGGAGCTCAACAAGAATAGAGACCAGAAGGTTTCGGTCAACCGAATCGATCGTCGCATGAAAGAGCTGAAGGTCGCGGGTTTTACCCCTCCGGCATTCAAGGTCACAACGATCCCAGACGCACTTCTCGAAGACAGTCCCAATCTGGTAAAAGACGCTGCACTGTGCGGCATCAACCAGATTTGGGTTTCGGATATTACCTACGTCGCGACAAAAAGTGGCTGGCTTTATCTGTGCATAATAATAGACCTTTTCAGCCGCAAGGTCGAACTGATCCGGGGTACGATTTTCGCGGATCACGAGCAGGCAGAAGCTGCTATTTTCGAGTACGTCGAAGTCTACTACAATAGGTTGAGGTTGCATTCAGCACTTGATTATAAGGCGCCGGAGGAATTTGAGATGTATATCGCTAACTGAGTGTCCGGAAATTCAGGGCCACCTCATAAGATCCTTGATATGAACCCAATTCATCCACTGTTCGCCTCTTCCCAAAACAGCGCCCAAGCCAGAGCAATAAAGATCATGTAGCTTGGGAAAAGCCCCACCACCCCAGCCAAGAACCACACCGATTCGAGCTATGCATAACCGCGTTTGCTTCGCCAGATCATAAGCTGCCGCCTCCCATGCACGACAAAGCTGAGCGAGAAAATCCTGGCCAGCCGGCGTTTTTTCCGTACACGAGCCTCTGGTTTGAAAACCATAGTAGCCAATCGCTGAACTCTGAATCACCACACGCGGTTTAGTCGCGCGACGAGCCAAAGCGCGCTTTAAGGCCTCGACCGAATCGAGCCGCGAAGCGAGTAAAATTTTCTTGTAAGCCTCTGTCCAAGGGTGATCTGCGATCGATTGACCCACTAAATTGATGACAGCTTCGACGCCATCCAATGACGCATCGGGAAGCTCGCCGCTTTGCCAGGAAAACATTCGGCAAGGAAAAGAGGTTTGATGCCTGAGGCGGTCGGAATCGCGGGTTAATAGATTAATCTGCCATCCATGCTCGACCAAGTGCTCGCCCAAGGCTCCACCAATAAAGCCCGACCCACCCATCAAAAGCACTGTTTTCGTCATCGCAAGATCCCTAAGGTAGATCCTAGCACAGCAGCTTCATTGTATAGTGAAATCTCATGGAAATACTGCCACCCCCAAGCATGAAAACATAGATTTAAGGCGTGCAGAAGTCTATTCAAGAACCACACGCTTGGTCACGGTTATAACTCACTGATAAAATTTAAATTTATTAGATATAAAGACCGATTGGTCATGGAACCAAGGGGTTTGATGAGTACTAATATATTTTAATTTAGGCGGCCTACCCCTAGGATGAATTTGTTCGAA
The DNA here is from genome assembly GCA_964582405.1 of uncultured Oligoflexales bacterium. Taxonomy (GTDB): domain Bacteria; phylum Bdellovibrionota_B; class Oligoflexia; order Oligoflexales; family Oligoflexaceae; genus CAZOSN01. Next base: position 3,985 of record CAZOSN010000044.1, read on the forward strand.
ACTGCGCAGTCAAAAAATAAAATTTTCTTCCAATAGGAAAGGACCCTTATTATGAAAAAACGAAACCTACTCAGCCTAGTTTTGGTCATGAGCCTAATCAGCTGCGGCCAGCATGATTCCAGTTCTAAGGACGACAACAAAAAGCCTCCCCAAACCTCAACCCAACCGGCGGATGGGCCGACAACTCCGGCAACGAATCCTGGCGAAAAGCCGCTGGTCAACACTGTGAATGTAGAACAGCTTTATGGGAGCTGGGTGGTTTATTCCGAGCCCTTTGCCACGGAGAAAGAAGCGCAGAGTGCGCGAGACTTCGAGGATGCTGTCGGAAACACTGCTTACGCTAAATCTCTGCTGGTATTAGAAATTACAGATCAAGACCTTGGTTTCTATCTGGAATCCTTTCAGCACAATGAGGATGCCGATAAAGATGGCAAAGTCTTAGTGGTGAGCAACATTGAAGTGAGAACCTTCGATTTTGAGCTGACGAGTGATCATATCGTCATGGGTCAGGATTTCGACGCTCCAGGCTGCATTTACGTGCCGTCCACCACAGAACTAAGCCGATGCAAAACGTTTAAGTTGCCTAAGGGGCGCAGCGCCCTTTCGTTGGTGGAAAAAGACCGATTAAAGCTGGTCATAGAAGATCAAGAATATTTTCTGACCCGTTTATAAAGAGTGTATGGCTGGATTCGTCTGTGAATAATTGGTCAATTTTTTAAGAGATTTCAGCTGATTAGCGACTCACTCGAATCAATCACTAGAGTCGCAAGTCGTGATGGTTTATGAATAATGGTCCGTCCAGATTTACACGTTGCGTTCCTGAAGCGAAGGCGAAGGATCCAGTCCATCTGTCCAAATCTGAACGGACCGGAATTTAAAAAAAGGAGATTATGATGTCTTGTATTTCAATATTTGGTCGTCTATTGCTCATGTCATCTCTGGCCTATGTTTCTGTCACCTCATGCCAGAAATCAAATAGTCAGAATCAATCCGAATCGCCGGGTACCGAGACCGCTCCAAGTGAACCTTTGGAGTTGAAGGGCGTGATGGATAGCGGTGGCGGTCAGGTTTATTCCATGGATGATTTGATTTCTCGTTCCGCATTTTTTACGGACGAAGCGCGAACCGTTCATTATTGCATCGAACAGGATGGGAGTTTTTCCGTTCGGCCGGAAAGGGTGCAAGCTTTGGCCCAAGAATCTGTGCAAAAATGGTTGGATTTGTTATTAAAAACCAAGGATCTCTTTCCTGGCGATCTCATCCATGCCTCCCAGTTTCAGTTGACCCCTACCTGCGATTCTGAGACCGATTTGGTGATTTATGCGGGTGGCCAGCCGGAACGCGTGCCGTCCAATATTATCAAGAACGAAGGTATAAAGGCTTGGGCTCAAGCTGATTGGCGCAACTCTTCCACAACCTGGTCAAAGGGCTTTATCTTTTTCAGAGACCTGGGTTTCGGTGCTGGGGATGAAAAATCCAATCTCGCCGCCCTGATGCTCCATGAGTGGGGGCATGTTTTTGGCGTTGGCCATATTCCCTTTACCATTATGGACGAGACCATCATGTGGAGTCTCGATGCGGATCCGGAGATTTGGTACTTAGATGATGACTTGAATCTGGTTTCCAAACCCAATGACTCTTATTGGCCGGAGAGTTACCGCCACTCCATTGATCACCAGCATACGTTGCTGCGCAATTACCATGGCCAAGAGGTTGTACAGAACGAAAACGGGATTACCAAAACCTTGCAATTTTCTTTTGTATCCAAATCCAAAGGCGACGTATCGGTCCGCACTCCGCTTGGTCCCAAATTAACCATAGTTACCGAAGATGGTGCTACGACTCAATATGCTCTGACAATCGACTGGCAGCGTACAAGGGAACTCGATTTTCGCCCTATTGTGGTGAATAACTTCGCTCAGGTTGGGAGCAGGGCCGTTTTGGATCCTTACTACTGGATGTTTACTGCTATCAAAACCGGTTACTGGCCCGATGATTTTAGTTCAAACGGCATGGACAACGAGTCCCCAAGTGAGGTGTTTTACGGTATTCAAATGACGCATTATGAAACTCTCGAGTATATAGGTACAGCCACTCGCGATGACGGCCAAACCTTTGCGGCCATATATCGCAAGAACATCAAGGGTCTGGCTCACGCCGTGGAGATCTTTGTGGATGGCAAGTGGCAGCAGATCTTTGGCAAAAAAGCCCTATGAGCCGCAATCTTGACATTTATGATTACGACGACTACCGGGCCTTTTTTAAAGATTGGCTGGAAGCAGGACCCTTTAGCGGACGTGGGGGGCCTGCAAAAGTCGCAGAGCTTCTGAGAATTCATCCGAGTTTCGTCAGTCAGGTTATCCGCAGCAAAAAAGATCTATCCCAGGAACAGGCGTTTAAGGTGTCTAGCTTCATGGAGCTTTCGGGTCCAGAAGTAGATTACTTTATTCACCTGCTCCTTAAGGACCGGGCTGGCACCCCAGACTTGGTGTCTTATTATCAAGCCAAACTCGACACCTTGCGCCAAGAAGCCCGCCGCGTAGCGAGTCAGGTAGGGGTGGCTCGGGAGCTCTCAGAGTCGGACAAAGCGCGGTTCTATGCCGATGCCTTGCACACCATGGTTCGCGTCATGGGTTCTATTCCCAAATGGCAAAAGCCAAAGCAGCTGGCGCAAGCTCTTCAAGTGTCCGAAGCCAAAGTGGAAGCTATCTTAGACTTTCTTGTAGAGAAACAGCTTTGCACCCGCTCTGCTGAAGGAAACATCGCTGTTGGTCCCCAAAAAACTCATATTCCCCAGGGATCCCCTCTAGCAAATACTCACCACCGCAATTGGCGCCAAAAGGCGATTCAGTTTTATGAACAGTTGGACGACGATGACTTGGTTTTTACAGCCCCCTTAAGCATCGCCAAAGCGGATTTTCTACGGGTCCGTCACGAGCTTCTCGCGGTTATAAAAAACGTCACTCAAATCGTGGAAGGTTCTGAGTGCGAAGAGTTTGTCGTGTTTAATATAGATTGGTTACGATTTAAAGGTTGATTGACTTTTGGCCCAGATCCAGAGCCGCGTCTCCGAAATTCAATTTCCAGCACGACGCCGAGGAATCGTCTGATTTGAGGACAGGTGCCTAAACGATAGACAGGTCAAGTTCCGATTATTCCTCTAAAAAATTGGCAAAAATCTTAGCGGGGGTTTGGTAGCAAAGGATCCGTAAACCGAGATAAGACATCCCTCAAGGCTTTGACGGGGCTTCAAGAACTCACAGCGTACCGACATCCGGAAAATATTTGAAGGAAAATTAGCAAATTACTGCGCGATTTGTGACTCCGCTGATGATGGCTAAAGGCTTATCTCGGTTTACGGATCCTTTGCTGCCAAACCCCCTATATCGATCAAACTTGATTCGACATCAAAGAAAAACGCAAAGTCTGGAATCCAACAAACCAAGGGTGTGCATCGCTTACAAGGGGAATTGTTTAACAAGTTCTACATAGATAACAGGCGATCGAATGCATCATGCAATTCAGAGTGATCGTCTTTTAAATCACCGGAATCATCGATCATGGCAACTAAGTAGCGTCGAATCCAGTCGTGTTAAGGCTATGAAGTAGTCGTTCATATTATTAAGTAAATTTCAAGTAATTTATGCCTGGTTTAGCAAAAATCAAAAACTTCCGAGTCGAGAATAAGTAGAAATTAGCATACAGATGATCCGGTGCTGTAGCCACAAGTTGCGTAGCGAGTGGCAGAGCCTCGCTCCATAAGCTTTGTTGAATCCTCGTGCGAATCAGGCCAAGCCTAGCATCGATGGCCTGAGGCTTGAGCCTCTGGGCCTCGGCATAATGGAAGGCGGCGTTTTCGAGTTGGGCGGTTTGTAAGAAATTCCAACCCAACAAGAGATTGACCTGGTAGGAATCGGGGCTAATCTTGTAAGCCTTGATGAGTGCGGGCAGAGCCAAGGCCGACTGGCCCGCGTTTTGTAGCGTTACGGCTTCCTCAAGCAATAGGTCGGTCGCGGGCTCGGAAAGAGCCCAGGGAGCAATCAACATCGATACTGCGGCGAGAGCCGTGCGCAAAGTTTTCAAAACGAGTATCCTCCGACGAGGGTCATGGCATTTGAGTTCAACGACTTGTTCGTGATGTCTTTGTAGCTCGACGAACTGTAAGAACCGGTCAAACTGAACTTTGTAAAGGCCTTGGTGATCGATGCATTATAACCAGAGTCATAGAGACCATCATTGTTGATGGCCGAGGTGCCTCCATCGGTGACGGCAAAGAAGCGCTCGCCAGTCCAGTAGCCAAGTCCTAAGCTCCAGAGGTTAATGCCGTAGTTTAGATTGGCGCCATAGGATGAATGAGACTGGCTATAGCGGTCGAAGGTGTTTTTGACCGAACCAGCATCAGGTGTGCTAGTATCGTACTGGCCTTACTCTCTTCTTCAGCAAAAACGCGAAAATTGGTTATTGAGCTGCGCTTTTTGGATTGTTGTCTACAATCTTAAGTTCGATCAAAGCCCCTTGTGCACCTTCGTCAACGCTGAGAAGGTACGGCTCGCCTATTGTTCCCTGGCCTCCAAGGTTCTTGATACTCACCGCTCCCTTGAGAGTTACGACCGGCGTATCGGGTGTTTGGTCAAAAATGAGCTCCAAATTGGATTTGCAACCCACCATAAAGGCAAGTCCCAAATAAAGTACCCACAGAGCGAATCAAAATTCGAGGTATCATTGAGCATCCTTCCCACGGACTTTATCAGCCCGTTCGCCATACAGAAAACCCAACAAAAAGATCGCTCGTGAACAAGATCAAAAAATTATTAGCCATTTAGAAGTTCTCCCTGCCATTGAGAGGCCCGTTTCACAATGGTTTGGAAACTGCCACCAAAACATAAAGTTCCTGGCACATTCTGGAACCCTATCGGCAATAGGAGGATGAAAACTGAATAAAATCTTCTAGAAGCTTTAACTCTCTGATAAGACGCAAGATTATTGGACATTTTTAGAGGGAATATTTAGAGGGAATAGATGTCTACCAGGAATCTTATCTCAAATGCTGAGTCTACCCAATAAAACCGATTGAAAATTAGTAAGATAGGATGTTAAGGTAACTTCGGCGATTGGCAATCGCTGAAATCGCTTTTTTCCTTTTTTTTGATATTTAATAGTAGGTTAGAGTGTCTACCCTTCAAAATCCAAGCCTTATTGAACTCCAGAACCCATGGTGGCAATCAGGCTATGAAATGCTCAAAAGCGATCCGCATCTCGTTGCCATCTGGAATAAGAGTTATTTAATTAAAGACGAGATTTTAGAATCGCTTGATTTACATCCTGGTGATATTCATGTTCTACGTGGTCCTCGCCAAGTTGGTAAAACGACTTTGCTCAAGCAAAAAATAGCTCAACTCATTCAAACTAAACACGATAGACAATCAATCCTTTACTTGAGTTGTGAAGGCTTTCTTAATTTCCAAGAACTACAACACCAGCTCGTCGCTTGGCTAAAAGACCAGAAAGACAAGTACGGCTATATATTTCTCGATGAGGTATCATTCGTCGCCGAGTGGCAACGGGCAATCCTCTTTTGTGCCAATTTAGGACTACTCCAACGTCACGCCATGTTAGTGACAGGATCAAATGCCCGTGACCTAAAGCAATCAAGCGAACGGCTCCCCGGTCGGCGCGGCAAAGGTTTGGATCTATCCCTTCATCCAGCGAGTCCAGTCCAATTGCGCCATTTGAAGTGCTTTGATCACCTAAGCGATGATCTAGTCCAACTGTACTTTCGCATGGGTGGTTTTCCGCATGCAATCCGAGACTATGTAGAATTTGGGCTTGTCACTGACGAGACTTATCGAACTTATCTAAACTGGCTCATAGGCGATGCCGCCCGCTACGATTTGTCAGTCGATGCGTTGAAACACATGTTGTATCGAATATTCGAAACCTTCAGTAGCCGCATCACCTTCTCGTCCATCATAGATAAAACCCCGGTAAAAAGTCATGAGACAGCCATTCGCTACATCGACCATCTTGATGATGCGTTCTTATGTCAGATTCTACATTGCTATGATCCTGATACTCATGGACCTGCAATTCACAAAGCTCGAAAAATTTTTCTGATCGATCCTTTGCTTTATTATCTGGCAGAAGGATGGAAGCTGGGAGGCAACAATTTTTGGGCTCGATCAGGCCATCTGATTCAAGAGTCAACATTTGTTGGTCGTATCTTGGAAAGCACGATCATCAATTTGGTTGGTCGACAGCATCAACCGATCTATTTTTGGTATTCTGCAAAGGCAAAAAAAGAAGTCGATTTGGTGTTAGTCGATGAACAAAGAATTAATCTCTTTGATGTAAAGCTGGGATCGACTCAACCTTACCAGGCATTAAACCAGACGGTGCAGATTCTAGGAAAGACAGCCGTCTTGCAAGGAAGTTGGGCTTAAGAAGCCGGCAGTAGGGCTGGGGGTTTGTAAAAATTCCAGTTGTAGTCAAACAGATCAGGTTCGCGAATCAAAATGATGGTCTCAAGGTCTTATTTTTTCTCGCAAGCCTGATGCCCCAATGTCTACGGCTAAAAATTGTCCCTTGACCGCTCGGTGAAATAATTCGACCAACCACCTAAGGCGGTATGCCCTCAAGATGACACCAACTTCTAGATCAGATCTTGAGCAAGTTAAGTAGCGACGCCTCTTTCTATTGGATTTTTCAGAGCAGATCAGCGCCACCTTTCGATGAATACCCTTCAGGTGACCTGTCAGTTTTCGCGCCATAAAATGGGCGCGTTTTTTTCCGCCATCCGTTTGAAATCGGACAGTTTTCCAAGGAGCCTGCTTTCGCGTTGCCCAAAACAAATCGTCAATTCTTTGAAATTTTTCGTTAACAGAGCTTCGGCAGGAACGGCAGGTTTTCATGGAGAAAACGAAATCCCAGCCTTTATCGAGAATGAGCCGCTCCAAGCTTTTATTGTCGAAACCAGAATCCATTAAAACGACAATCTCCTCGGAAAAATAGCTGCCGATATACTTCGCTAATTGAAGCTCTGTCAGGTATTCGTGCACGTGCTTGTGACTTGTCTTGTAGGTGACTTTTCGCCTACGGCATTCGTTCTTACTCAGGAATTCGATGGGCGGCAAGGGTATTACTCGATCATTGATGACCAACACGATATTGGTCCACTGATGTCCAACGACAAAGCCTTGGCCATGATTGAACCGCTGTGCATTGTGCACGTGCAGAGACGACCTAGGATGAAGCATGCCATCGATCAAGATCGCTACGGTCCAGGGAGCGCGGTTGACCAGAGGTTTGCGATTTTGTGCCTCTGCCTTCGCCACATTTTTCGCTAATTCGTCAAGGCAGGTAATCGCAAGGTCCTGGTGATTTTTAAGGAGACGAGAAAACTGAGATCGATTGACACCGGTCACTTCCTCGGCAAAGATCAGCGAATGGTGATCCGCATCCAACATCAACGCCAAAAGGTATGCGTGAACCACCTTCTGTAGTCGGTTTGGAATCAAGAGAAGACTAGAAACAAGAAATGCGATATGGTTAGCTATCCATGGTCTCTTTGTAGTTGATTTATAGTGTCGCAACCATAAGAAACCACAGAGAAAAGGCTGTGGATACCTAAATTTTACAATCCAATAAACTTTAAAATATTTTGATTTAATTCAGACGTATCGCCTGAAAGCTGCCAATTGCCGGGTATTGAGTAGTATCAGGCCGCCAAATCATTGGACCACGCGCGATGCCACCTGGTCCGAAGTATTGAGAGGTGACTGATTCCGGCTCGCTCCATTGTGTTGTCGTCGGATCAAAGGAAAGCGATACCAGCCTGTAGCAGCTATGGGCATCGCAGCTTGCTCCGGCAATGTTGCGGTAGAAATTCAGATCATACCGGGTCAAGGCTATCAGAAATTTGCCATCGACATCAGGCGCTACCGTCGGCCACCAGGCATTGACAAGATCTTTGTGAAGGGCGATCCGAGCGGAGAATTTGTCGGAACCTGGCCCTGCGCTGCTGGAGTACAGGCGATGGTAGCCTTGAGTGTCGATCCCGGGCATCAACCTGTCGATTCCCAGCGGACCAAGGGGTGAATGATATTCCAGCTTACCCCTAAAAGCGAACCAAGGTAACGCAGCTTGAATTCGCGCCGGGTCAGGTCGAACAAGAGGTTGATGTATGCCCTCATGGGTCCCCGCAATCAATGAACGAAGTCCGATCATCTTAGCAAAACTTTGCAGCCGGGGCGATGGTAAAGACTGCAATTGTAACCGGAGCCGATCCGGCCTAGAGAAGTGTCGGAGCATCCGAGACGGCGGTACCCTGAAATAGCTCTTTCAGATAGAGGGGTTTGTTGCGCATGATGATATCCATGTCTCCTTGGCTCAAAACAGCGCTCATGATCGAGCCGGGGCAATTCACAATTTTCATGGAATTCGACGACAAAAATCTTCTATTTTGACCTCATGGTGGAATATTTATGCGTAATACAGATCATCTCGCTGGCTTCAAAAACTACAAACCGCATCTACCAGGCCATGTCTATCGAACCTTTGAGGCCCTTTTAAATTGTGGCCTCCCAGAATGGGGTTTTATGCGCACCAAGTGTTCGTCCTGTACCGAGGAACGGATTGTGGCGTTCAGTTGTAAAAAGCGCGGTCCTTGTGTGAGCTGCAGCACCAAACGTATGGTGGAAGCGGGCGCCCACATGAGGCAACGGGTTTAAGGTGCAGGAGCGGCATGATTGGCTCCTCGGCATCGAGCTTACGCCAAGTTATGAGCGTTGAGAATGGCACCCTGCTCGCGCGGCAGAAGTCCTCATCTGTTCCGATGAAAGCATCAGCCGCATCGAGAGCAAAGCGCTTGAAGGCGGCGCTATAGGTGATGCGACCAGTCGCATTTACGACGACAGCGCCAGGATTGGCAAGCCGAAATTCTAGCACACCGACTCGTAGCTCACTCACGGCGAGTGAGCGTGCCTCAGTATCACCTCCTGAACTTACGGTGGCCCCTTGCCTTACAGGGCGTCCCCGACCAGCGACCGTCACTACTTCCAGCGCCGCCTTGATCCGCGATTTCTCTTCGTAGACTTGCTGGCGGGCAAGATCATGCGCCTCACAGATCGCGGAGACATTTGCGCTAGGCTCGACACCTGTCGCAACGAGCGCCTCGGAAGCGCGATAGCCCACGCCAGCTATGAAAGGTCGAGCCACAGTCGGACATCACGGCCTCGGGCTTGCCGTAGCGCTCGACACTACGCTCGAAGGTAGCAATGACGGGATCAGCGGATTCGGACGGGACGAGTGCCCAGCCCACGATAAATCGCGAAAAATCGTCCTGGATAAAGAGCTGGCATTGCTTCTGCTTGTGGACATAAAAATGACAAAAATCGAGGTGGTAAAGCTCTCTCGGCCGGCCAGCCTCATAGCGGCCACGTTGCTCCTTTGCCTTGCGACGTGGCGCAATATAGCCGTTTTCTTCCATCACCGCGCGCACCGTTGTGACCGACGCCTTCAAGCCCTTTTCGCGACGAATCGTGTTCTTGACCTGGCTCGGCCCATAGCCCGGATGCTCCTTCCAGACCTTCAATATCTCAGCTTCACGCTCTGCCTGCGGATCGGAGGCCTCCTCGGACTTCTTCACCATCGACCGGGCAACGGATGGCCCCCGGCGTTCTTCCTCCTTGCACCAACGTAAAATCGTAGTCGGAGAGACGTCGTACTTCTTCGCGGCTTCATCCAGCGAACTCTGCTCGGCTTGATTCAGGATTTCGTCCTTCATCGCCGGTGAATACCGCTTGCCTCGCGCCGTGCAACGACGCCTCACGATCTGATTGTCATTGCCTTGCCGAGACCGGACATCACCTTCGGTGGCCCGCTGGGCTCTCGATTGAATGGCTCGCACTGTCAATCCTCCTCATGTTATACTGGAGGACGACCGCCGCCGCTAAGCTTGCCATTTGTCGGGATTTTTAACCGATACTTTCTACGAAACTTTTCAGACTAGGACACCTAGTGTCTCAAATCAGCTTTGCGAAAAAATTGCTCCGTTGTGTAAGATTGGAGAGGTGCATCCAACTGGTCACAAGCTCTGGTCGGTGTCAGCTGTGAGGATTTGCTCAAGCTCCGCATAAGAGCGATTAGTAAACGAAATCAATGCTTTTTCGTCATCGCGATGCTTGAGCTGCTCGCGCAAGATAGCCTCGTCGTGCTGCCTGAACAGCGCAATTTTACGCGCGATTTGATTCGCCTCGCCGCCGAGACTCACAAGAACCTCCTTGGCAACCTCAAGACTCGTAAGGTAGGTTTCGCGATGAATAGCCTCGATACCCAAACCCAGAAGATCAAGCGCATGGCTGCGGTTTCGTACCCGCGCGATAATCCTCAGATTGGGGAAATGCTCTATAACCATTTTTGCGGTTGCGACCGAAGACTCAGGATCGTCGATCGCAAGCACAAAGATCTTGGCATGCCGTCCGCCGGCTGATTCCACGATATCAGCCCGTGAGGCATCGCCATAAAAAATTTTCGCTCCAAATTTGCGCGCCGTATCCACCTGGGCGGCGCTATGCTCGAGTATCGTGTAAGGGATCCCCTGCACGCGTAAAAAGCGGGAGACGATTTGACCAAAGCGGCCAAATCCGGCAACGATGACTTGAGCTCCCTCACCGGTGATCTGATCGTAGGGCCTTTCCGAAAGTTCGGAATATGTCCGGAGGAATCGCTGATTGATTTTAAAAAAGGCCGGGGTCAAGCCCATGCTGACGGTTACCGCAGCGTTCAGCATGGCACCTGTTTCGGATTCGATCAATCGCGCCCCCAAGGCTGCGGCAAACAAAACAAACGCAAATTCGCCGCCCTGAGGGAGGAGAAAAGCCATATTGCGCGCCGACTCTTTGGGAAACCGAAAAAGCCGCCCGAGCGCAAAAACAATGCCGCATTTAACCGGCATAAACAGCGCGACCAAGCCAAGGATCCAAAATGGTTTGGCACGCACGACGCCTAGATCGAGCGACATTCCCACCGCAATAAAAAATAGTCCGAGCAGAAGGCCTTTGAACGGATTGAGGTTCGATTCAAGCTCATGGCGGTATTCCGAGTTAGCAAGCAGGACGCCAGCCAAAAAAGCTCCTGTGCCAAGCGACAGGCCCACCTCCTGCATCAAAAACGCTGCACCGATCACAATGAGCAGCGACAGGGCGGTAAAAACCTCCTGGACACGATAGGTTGCGATAAAACGAAAAATATAGCGCGTCGCCACAAGGCCAACCAAGACAAAAGCACCAAGAGCACCAAGCATTTTACTAAGCCCTATGAGATCCATCGAACTTCGCGCCTGCCCTTCCAATATTGGGATCATAGCCAGGATCGGTACCACGGCAAGATCCTGCAGCAGGAGGATCGCAAAGGCGCCCTCGCCATGCAAGGTCTTGACCTGGCGGTGCTCTTCCAGAATCTGCAGACTAAAAGCCGTCGATGACATTGCCAGGCCAAAGCCTGCGACAAAAGCTGTCTCCCGGCTAAGCCCTGCAGCAATTCCCAAGGCCATCAGAAGGCCCCCCGTGGCAAGCATCTGAATCAATCCCAGTCCGAATACTTTGTAGCGCAAAGTCCACAGCCTTCTAGGCTCAAGCTCAAGACCTATCAAAAACAGCAAGAAAACCACGCCCCACTCAGAAAAACTCAGGATGGTCTGCGGATCACGGATCAGCGCCAAGGCATGAGGTCCAATGATGATACCAGCCACAAGATAGGCAAGAATCGCTCCGATTTTAAAAAACCGGAATACCGGCACCACGACGACAGCTGACGCCAGGAACACAATGATTTCTAAAAGATTGCCATGCATGGCGAGATCCCTTTGTGGTTGGAGTTGCCTCTATCTTCTGCTCCGAGCTAATGCTTGAAGAGAGCCCGAATATCAACTTCTTTCAAAAAGTTCATAAACGCCGCAATTTTTCTTGAGGTCTGAGTCCGTTCCCAGTAATGAACGAAAAGATCTGATTTCAAACTATGCGTCAGCACCCTACGGAGTCTGCCAGTCCTAAGGCCTTCAAACACCGGTTGGCTGTATTCTGGTAGCACCGCATAGAGCCCTGGATTGTCGCAAAGGAGATCAACGATCGACTTGTGAGAGTTACACACAAACGGGAGATCAAGCGTATCCATGGAATGCTTGGGGTAGAAAGTCTTGATATAAAGATTTAAGAGCGGATCATGACTCTGGTAAGCAATAAAGCGACTTTTCACAAAATTTATCCTGCCTTCGTCCCGGGTCTTGGCC
>CAZOSN010000044.1:16277-21423 GCA_964582405.1 uncultured Oligoflexales bacterium
CCGGTTACCAAAAATGACTCCTGCTTCAAGATTAGTTTTTGAATGAATTGACCATGCGAATCGGCCCGAATATCAAATTTCAGATCGATGGCACCCTCGTTCAAGAGCTCCGTTAGCTGGCGGTTACCCCCATAGACTACCTCAAATCGAATCAGCGGGTGTTTTTGCAAAAATCGCGACAGAAGCGGAGCAAGCACCAGTTCGCCAAATTCCATCAGACTGCCGACGCGAAGCACGCCCCGAACCTGAGCCTGCTCTCCCTGAAGCTCTAGAATCACATTGTCTAGGTCATCCAGCGCAATATCGACAACTTCCCTGAGTCTGCGCCCTTCGGGGGTTAATGAAACACTTCGGTGCTTGCGAAGAAACAGCTCCACGCCAAGCTGCTCCTCGAGCTTTTTGATGGCGCTCGACACCGCGGGTTGGGCAATATGCAACTGGTGCGCCGCATCCGAAAAGCTCAAGTTTCTGCTTACTATACTGAAATAATGCAGAAAATTTAGGTTGATCACCCATCCCCTCACATAAATAATAATTATCCCAGAATTAAATTAAATATATTTTAATTATCTTTGCGATTCTGGTCAAATCAGCACCATCAAAGGCACGGCAATGGCCGAAAGACAAACAGAATCACCGCAATTTTTTAAGGAGTAATTTTTATGAAAACCTGGATCCTCGGACTTCCACTGATCATGGCATTGGCAGCAACCTCGGCGCAAGCAGCAAGCGACCTAACAAAATACAACTGTGTAAGCGACGAGAATGGCAGCGCGCTTTTTTTCAGCCAAAATCTTAACACGCACACCATCTCGGTAGCAAGAAAAGGCTATTTTGAAGCCTTCCACATTTTCATGGAATGGTCGAAACCAATTGGCTACACCAACACCCCTGACTGGTCTCCCACCGAAGAAGCTCCGGCAACAGGCTACCAGATCGCCTTCAAGTACACCTGGTACAATGATTCAAATTTTCAAATGATCTTTGAAAAAGCGCCCATTAAAGGCGAAACTATCAGGATGGCATTGTCTTGGGATGACAATGATGGCAAATCGGTCTCCAATCATCCCTTTACCTGTACTGTAAATTAGGGCGTGCTGACGATTCATCCATAGTACATTGAACAGATATTGTGACAAAACAGGTATGCGAAAGAAAATTAGCCACTATTTCAGATTCCGCGTTTCTGTGGTAAAAGCGAGCTCGGGTCGCCTTGATAAAACCAAAAACGACCCTTTCCAAACATTCCCTTAGCTCGACTTCGGCTATTTTTTTTGCTGCAATCACCAAACCCTTGTGTGGCGCTGCGTTGCGGGCACAAAAATCATCCTCACGTATGCCCGATACGCTTCGGTGATTTTTGTACCCACGCCTTGCGCCCCAAGGGGTTAGGCGATTTCGCGGCGAAAAAAGGGCCGAAGTCGAGCTTAGAAGCGGGCGGACGATCGTGGTGCTTGAGATTAGCATCGACGCCATCGCAGGCCCCAAATCTGCGTAAGAAGTCCGGACTGAACTTCAACACCCAGGTAAGATTGTCCGCCATGCGTGCGAGGTTTTTGTGATAGCGAGATTCTCGTGTTCATATTGAGCGGGGCGGTCCGACCACAGGGAGACCAAACCGCAGCAAGAAGCCCGAGCGTGTCATTTTTTGTGTAGGGTCCGACAAAGGCGCCGGTCAAATTCTTTGAGGTTGTGACCGTGTTTGAGAAGAATGGAAAATTGTAGCGCGTAGTGATTGATCCATTGTGATTTTGATCGATGTCGGCAAAACCGTCGTAAGCCACATCGATGATGCTAAAGCTCCACCCGTTGGGTATCCCGAGCACCGCTGTCACGACACAGTTTTTGACGAAGGTTCCGGGGCGCTCTACATAGAACTCGCTGAAGGTGACTTGAAAAAAGTCGGCGGAACCGCTGCCATCGGTGTCAACAAGCAGGTGGGTTGTGGAACCCACAGGACAGCCAGTACCATTGGCTTGGACAGACATGATTTGCACTTCGTTGACGCTTGGTATTGCAAAAATCAGCGATGGACTCGCGAGATAGGTGCATGCAATCGCAAATTTGATCCAGTTTCTCATAACGCTCTCCTTATTGTAGCTTTGAACATCGTATTGCCGCCGAACCTACTGCAACAAAGACGCCAAGATCATGAAATTCACATGGAAGCTCGGGACGGGGGCAGCGCAGGGAAAATCAAAAAATGACCTTTTAAATCAGGATAATCAGGCTAATCAGGCTAAAGTGCAGGAAAAACTCGTGCTATGGTCGGATGGATCGCACGGAGAGCCTCGATGAGTTTGGGCGAATTTGACACGATCAAAGCCTCGGTCGCTTCGCGCCAGACGAGGAGATCCGTGGTGGCATTTCCGATGTAAGCAAATTCGCCATAAGTTGCGCGCAGGAATTGACCTTTTGCGCTGCCCGAAAGATTGAGCGCGCGGGTCGAGGCATGAACCTCATCAAAGATTCCCAGATGCCGCGCCACCCCATCAGCAACCACATGGGATGCGGCAGTGGCCAAAACAAGTTTGCGGCCTCGTTTTTTCTCCTCGTAGAGAAACTCCATGACCGCGGAATTGTAAGGAAGCGCAGTATAGTCAAGGCCTGCAATTTTTGCGACTTCATCCTTGAATCCAGCTTTTCCGGACGCTAACCAAACCGGCGCTGCCATAAGCTTGAATGGCCTGCGCCGGGCAAGCCAAAGGAGTGATTCGATCAGCGTATCCACATTGGTCAAGGTGCCGTCCAAGTCTACGCAGAGCGGGATGGTTGCAGAATCCATTAATGAAGGCTCCTCGCGGCAGTTTTTAGAGCAGCTTGTGATTTCATGAGGCCAGGCTGCCAGGTCTTGCCGCGTGTTGTCAAGAGCGCGGTACTCCATCTTTTACGCAACAGGCGTCTTCTACGCAACAGGCGTCCGGCTAGGGAATACCTCCGGCCAAAATGTTCCGTGAAAGCCAAAGGTCAGATGGTGTTGCAGTTTGATTCTTGCCAGGGGACCTCGCGCGATATCCGCCGCATCGAGGATCAGAAATTCCGATCGCGCCCTTTGATAGTTGTATTGCTGCACGATGAGGTACCCCTCGTCCTCGTCACCCGCGAATGGTTGAGCTAGCGTGGCTAATTTGGGCATGAACACGGGCTCCCCGACGGCTCCGTCGGCAGCATACACGGAAAGTTGTCCGGTCTTGCTATCGCATTTGACAATATCGTGAAAAGGCAGCGGCTCCGCGCGGTTTTGCGTGGCCATAAGATACGTGTAGCGGCAAGGTTGCCCATGGCGGAACGGGTGGACGGTTGGGAATTCAGCATTATCTACTCCCAAGTCGGTTATTTTTGAAGAACCATCCATGAGATTTAACCGCAGTTCTTTGAAGCGCCCTGGTGCTGACGATGCGTTGGCAAGCCATAGTCCCTGGTCAAAGTTCATTTGGAAACCTGGGCCGAGGCAGACCGCGTTAAATACCAGCTCGGAGCCGAGTTCGGCGGCATGGCCATAGTGGAAGATATGAAACGGATCGGTATCAAAGCGTAGCACCTTGGTGGGATCATCTCGCTGGATAACGAAAAAGGCCGACGGCAGCTCCGGATGATAGCGCATCAGTTCGTCTGGACTGGTCTGGCCCGTTGCAAACCTGAAGCCGAAGCTCTTTGAAAATCCAACAAATGGCGTGGCGTGGACCACGATATAGCGGGGCGTGAGCGCAAAGTCATGGAGGTAGTTCAGTTCAGGAAGATTTGGAGCCAAAGTTGAACAAAGGTTCCACCCGGTATCGACTTCATAAAAGCGCACCGTCCCAGGCCGGCCAAGGCTCATGCGGTGAGAGGCAACGATGAGCCGTTGGCTTGAAGGATCGATCCGAACATGCGCGGCCATGGCCTTGAGTTCGAGAGCGCCGCCGAGGTTAAATTCACCTTTGGTTTCAAGCGTCGATGGGTCAAGTTCGTAGGGCAATCGAGTCTCATAGCAGCTCAACAGCTTGCCCCCCCAATAGAACACGTTGGTGTTGGATGGGTTGCGCCATCGCAGGGAAGGTGGCATGCCGCGCACGACGCATCGGGCGGCGTCAAACCACAATTGCAGGCGTGGCTTTGGCTGACTACCCATTTGGCCGACAAAAAGCATTTTATGGGCATGGGCCTCTTCGTCGCGCTGTCGGGTTGCCACAAATCGGCTGACCAGATGGGCGCGTCCGTTTTCAAAGCTAAGGCGCGCTATCAATCCATCGCCATCGATTGGGTGGATCAGCTTGCGGCCGTATACGGCATCAATCCCTGGGCCATTGCGAAAAAAACTTCCATTCAGATCCCGAGGAATCTCGCCGTCAATATCCTGTGGGCGGATCCAAGTCTCAACTTCGGAATCGACTCCCGCCCAGCCTCTGGCTGCCGGATGTGTGTTCAGCATACCTTTGCCTCCTGATTCACCAATCTAGAATCGTCGCACAGTCGCACAGTCGCAGCCTCTATTCCATGATTTCCACGAGTGCTGCAGCTCCCATCCCGGCGGCTGCAGGAATGGCCGCAACTCCAAGTCGTCCTCCCTGCGCGCGCAGGTTGTCGATCAGCGTCATCAAGAGGATGGCGCCCGTCGCACCAAGCGGATGGCCAAGGCATAACGCTCCACCACTTGGGTTCACCCTGTGCGCTGGTAGCTTTAAGTCGCGGCAATACTTTAACACGCTGGCAGCAAACGATTCGTTGACTTCGTAGCAGTCGATTGCCGAAGGCGTGAGGTTTGCCCGTTGGAGTAGCGTCTCGGTTGCTTTGATATGACCTGTGAGCATGAGGACAGGATCATCGCAGGCCTCGGCATACGACAAAAGGCGAGCGAGCGGTTTAAAGCCGTAGCGTTCAACCCCCGCGGCATTGGCAAGGAGGAGCAGGGCCGCACCATCGGCAAGGCGCGGTGATGTCGCAGGATGATGGCGGTGGGTAAGGGCCTCTGTCGGGTTTGGCAGATAGGTGCTGATCAAGTTGATGGTATCGGCATCCATCTGTGCCGCAAAGCTGGGCAGAAAGCTTGCCATCTTAGCGGCCGTGAGCCCGCTTTTTGTGCCTTCGTCCGGTCTTAACTCGGCTTCCCCTGGCAGAGCAACCACCGACCTCGCAAACCCGTCGCGTCGCACGGCCGCCAGAGCCA
>CAZOSN010000044.1:21433-26497 GCA_964582405.1 uncultured Oligoflexales bacterium
AATTCATGCGATCTGAGAGCCCAGGCATCGAGTTCGGTTCGATCGAAACCCTCGCGGTGGGCGATAAGGTCAGCGGCAACCCCCATGTGGAGAAATTTGGTTTTTAGCCGGATATTGTGATCCAAAAACCAGGTCGCATTGTCAGCAAACATCGGAACTTGGCTTAGGAATTCGACGCCTCCAGCCAGGATCACATCGGCCGCACCCTGGGCGAGCTGCCCCGCGGCATGATGCACGGCAACCAATCCAGACGCGCAGTAGGCGCTGACTGTGCTCCCGGGAGCTGCCATTCCAAGGCAGACGGCTAACTGCTGGGCAAGGTTTCCACCCTGAGATCCGACGGGCGTGGCGCAGCCTAAAATAACCCTATCCAGCTCGCCAACCCAGCCATCGCCCTGGCGCTGAATGAGCACCTCGCCTAGTCCGACCAACAGCTCAAGCGGAGAAAATCCCGCGAGTAGGCCCGTGGGTTTGGCAAGGCCACGGGGCGAACGCAGAGCATCGACGATGAAAATCGGTTGGGGCATCGAAACCTTTCATCTGGCTGGATATCGGCTGACCAAAAGCACAGAGCTGATTCTTTCGACCTATTCTGCCCCTTGCAGCGATAAAAAGGAAGAAATTCTGCAGGTCTCCTCCGAGCCGCGCCATGATGAACATCTCCTTGAGCCACCTGGGATAGCCCTGGCATCATCCTTGAGCTTTGGTATGAATTGTGGCAGTTTGAACTGGGAATCCAGAGACCCAGGAGGTTGGAGATATAGACCGTCAACACGCCTAATCTCTGCGCCGTGAAATAATAAAATGAAGTCGAGGGAGCTTGAGGCATGCTGCGATCCCATACTTTGGGTGAATTAAATCGTCAACATCAGAAACTTGACGTGACCTTGTGCGGTTGGGTCGATCGAGTGCGAGATATAGGTCAGCTGTTTTTCTTGACGCTGCGCGACCGGTACGGTGTGACCCAATGCGTGTTTGAGACGAGCCATGCCGAGCACCCGCTTATGCAAGATCTTCGCGGTTTGTCGCTTGAGGATTGCGTCATGGTGATGGGCAAGGTGCAACTGAGGAGTGCCAAGGATCAGAAGCCCGATCAGCCTACGGGTGAGATCGAGGTTGTGATCGATAAACTCACGGTTTTAAATAAATGTGAGGCGCTGCCTTTTCAGGTCAAAGACGATGCGCAGGCATCGGATGAGTTGCGTTTAAAGTACCGATACTTGGATCTCAGACGGCCCAAAATGCAGCGCAACCTCCTGATCCGCCACAAGACGATCCAGGCGGCGCGTTCGGCATTCGCGGAAATGGGGTTTTTGGAAATCGAGACGCCCGTTTTGATCCGTTCGACCCCCGAGGGCGCGCGCGATTTTGTTGTGCCGTCGCGGCTGCATCCCGGAAAATTCTACGCCTTACCTCAGAGCCCGCAGCTCTATAAGCAGATGCTGATGATTTCGGGCGCCGACCGATATTTTCAGTTTGCCCAGGCATTCCGCGATGAGGATCTGCGGGCCGATCGTGTGCCGGTGCACACTCAGATCGATATGGAGATGACCTTTGTCACCCAGGATGATGTATTCCATGCGGTTGAAACCTTTGTCTCCCGTGTATTCAGTGAGGTGAAAGGCATAGACCTTACCCGTTCGTTCCCTAGGATGACCTACGCCGAGGCTATGGATCGCTATGGCTGCGACAAGCCCGACACGCGCTTTGGGCTCGAGCTCAAGTCGGTGACCGAACTTGTCAAGGAGACGGACTTTGCGGTATTTCAAGACGCCCCCGTGATTAGGGCCATTGCGATTCCCGAAGGCTCACGCATCTCGCGCAAGGACATCGACACGACCTTGCTGGAAAAGGCCAAGATCTATGGTGCCAAAGGTCTGGCCTGGACTCGCGTCAAAGATGGAACGTTTAGTGGTGGCGTCGCTAAATATTTGGAGTCAGTGTCGTCGCAGCTCATGAGCCTTATGGGAGCAACCGAGGATACTCTGATCCTCTTTGTAGCGGATAAATGGAATGTAGCCTGCGCCGCACTCAATCAGGTGCGGCTTGAGATCGGGCGCCAGCTCAATCTGATGCCAGAGGGTCAATACAATTTCCTTTGGGTGACTGATTTTCCGCTATTTGAGTTTGATGAGGACAGCCAATCCTGGCAGGCTATGCACCATCTGTTCACGATGCCAAGGCCAGATCATGTGGAGCTTTTGGATCGCGATCCCGGTCAAGTCTTAGGGCAGCTCTATGATTTGGTCTTAAATGGCGTCGAGCTTCTGTCCGGTAGCATCAGAATCAATAGGCCCGAGATTCAGCAGAAGGTGTTGGATATTGTCAAAATGCCCAAAGAAGAGGCCGACAGCAAATTCGGGTTTCTTATGGAAGCGTTTAGCTATGGCGCGCCACCGCACGGTGGGAGCGCGATGGGGCTTGACCGCCTTGTCGCAATTCTAGCAGGCGAAGAGGCCATTCGCGAGGTTATCGCGTACCCTTGCAATAATACGGGCGTCTTCCCACTCGATGGTTCGCCCGCACCGCTCAACCCCGTGCAGTTGAAAGAACTTGGAATCAATGTGATGGGTGCTTCGCGGTAGCGCCAGAAACCTGACCTTTTCTTTGTATCAATGGGTTGATGGCTCGCGGCATGGTCTCGCTTTTCAGAAACTCGCGCCTATAGGTTATAGCACTGCGAGTTCGGTTGTATGAAAGGTACGCTCCTCGTTTGTCTCATGATGGCGTACGGTGACCTGGGTTCCTTGAACTCTTGTGACTTCGCCGACAAAGGCGTCCTGATCCGCTCCAGCACGAACCCACGCGTCAGCTTCAAATAGCGGCATTTCTTGGGGGACCGAGGAACTTGGCGAGAGCGGCTGTGTTATCTCAATGCGACGTCTGTTGCTTACGGGTTCATCTTGCATCCAGCGTTCGAGGATTTCATCCTGGAGTGCGAGGCGTTTTTCGATATAGGCTTGGGCGGCATCACCGTAAGCTTTGGCTGCTTGGACATCAGCTCGGAGATCACCGTTCGCAATTGGAGCGTCATCTTGGTAGAAGCCTATCTTCCACAATAGAGAGTTTGTCGGAGTTTCCACGCCGTTGACCATGTATGTTTTTCGCGGGATATAACGCTGTGCAGGCATTCCGACCTGATAGAATGCCGATCCGCTATGGAACCCGTCTACGAAATTCCAGTCCTTTCCGCAGTTGCTGCATTTCATATGAGAGCAGGCTTCGCCTTTTTCGGTTTTGATGCCGCAGTTCTCGCACTCGCGTATCATACGTTCGCCGTTTGGTCCTCCCGAAAGGAGACTTTCAAGAGAGATTTTGATGAGATCGATAGAATCGCCGCCTTTGACGATGGTGGAATCGACATGGGTACCACAAGCGGCGCAATTGCCAGCCCTATCGGCGCTGTCGATGATGAGCCCCGCAGCGCAACCATCGGTAGGACATTCGAGCCATCTTTGGTTTTTAGTGGGGTCAAGGAAACCCGGGATGGCTCCTACAATTTTGTTTTTGATATCGCCTATGGCTCGATCCTTCAGACCATAATGGACATAGTCAAGCAGGGTAATTTCACCTTTACAGCCGCATTTTAGGTTGTTGCTTAAGGTTTGTTGGCAGCAGTCGAAACAGATTTGGTATGTGCAACTTGTGTCGCACAGCCGGAAGTTTTGAGGAAATCCTTCTTTTCCTTCCTCGGTGCAGCTAAGGCACTCAGGAATCACAACCCGTATCGGTTGTCTTAGGGATGAGAGGGCTCTGGCGTTTATAAATCCTTCGACCACCGAAAGCCAAAGAGCATTTTTAGTATGGGCCGTCGTGCAGGATTCAGTAAGTGGAAGTATGGCATTTAAGAGTCCTTTGAGATCCCCCGTGCGCTTTTCCTCAATCCAGAGCCGAAGAAATAGGGGCAAAGGTTGATGTGGTTGCCAGTTTTGGAGAGCTTGAATATTAAGTTTTTGCTTATCCAAAGGGGAAAGGCAAGGCCAGAGCCTTTTTAAGACCGAGGTCGTCGAGGGAGTCACTGGATCCAGAACGTGACTCGGGTTCGTGGCATCGGCCGCAAGCTTGGAACAAAGACCCGCGATCAAACTCGTTATGTTTCTTAGCTCTTGATTATCGTAGTTTATCCATACTCGTGCAGTATTGTCTGCGGAAGCGGTGACGATGAACCGGCCGTCGGAGCTAAAGGTGGCGTCATTCAAGTACGCCGTATGTCCATTGAGCATTTGTGGCTGCCATTCATCGCCTCGAAGGGTCCACACATGAGCTGTTGAACCGTAGAAGTATAAGATTCTCTTGTCATCTGGACTAAATCTAGCCTGCGTGGGCCGATCCGTATGCCCACTAAGTATTTGTGATTGCCATCGATTGTCTCTAAGAGTCCAAACCAGGACATCTTTAATTCCTGTTGTTACGATTTTTTTGCCGTCGTGGCTAAAGCTGGCGGAACTTGCCCATCTATCGCCGAGGTATTGTGATTGCCATTGATTGTCTCTGAGGCTCCAGAGTCGGACAAGGGAGTCATTGCATGTGGTCACGATGTTCTGGCTATCGGGGCTAAATTGGGCTGAGCTTACCCACCTGTTATAGCCATTAAGCACCTGTGACTGCCAATAGCTGTATCCAAGGGTCCACCAGCTGCCAGGATTAAGGGTCCAGACACGGGCGGTACAATCCTTCGATGTGGTGACGATTTTCTGGCCATCGGGGCTAAAACTGGCTGATAATAAACCCGATAAGTGCCCCCTTAGCGGTTGTGATTCCCAATGATCACCATTACAGGTCCACACCTGAGCAGTTCCTTGTCCCGTGACAACCACGATTCTCTGGCTATCGGGGCTAAAACTGGCTGAATCTACCACTCCAACAAGCCCTCTAAGCTCTTCTGATTGCCAATGATCGCCACTAAGTCTCCATATCATTAAGGCATTATCGCCAGATACGGTCACAATTTTCTGGCAATCCGGGCTAAAACTAGCTGATTTTATACCAGATCGATGCTCAAGCACTTGGGACCGCTGACCACCCTCTCCAAGGCGCCACACTCTTGCGGTTTGATCAACAGAT
>CAZOSN010000044.1:26507-26968 GCA_964582405.1 uncultured Oligoflexales bacterium
TGGCATCAGAGCTAAAACTAGCTGATTTTACCCTTTCACGATGGCCAGCGAGCACCTCGAACAAGGTAAACTGAGCATCAGAGCTAGAACTAGCTGAATTTACTGTATCAAATTGGCCAGCCAGCATCTCGAGCAAGGTAAACGGAGCGTCAAAGGAAAGATTCACCCGGTCGCGGATCACGTTAGGGATTTTGCTCCAGGCCTTTTCTCTTAGGGTCAAAAGTAACTCAATAAGCTCAGCCCCTTGGCTGAGGTCATGCTGAAACGTTCGAAAAATTCTTTCAACGAGTTTAGGGTGCTGGTACTCCCCCTGCTCCAAAAGCGCACGGAGCGAGGCAGCCGAATCCAGGGAAGGGGGGCGGCTTCCGCGATGACGTTCAGAGGTCAATGGGCCGATGCGCGAAGACCGACGATCTCGTGGACTTGGTGAGGAGGATATATTATTGAACATATTGGATTTT
>CAZOSN010000045.1:0-5321 GCA_964582405.1 uncultured Oligoflexales bacterium
CGAAAGTGTTCAGGCAGGATGCCCATCTTAATGACGATCAGGTGTTCCTTGCCGCGACTTTTCTGGGTTTTACCGAATCGGAGACCGAATATGTCAGGCTTCTACTCGCCCATGAACGATCAGTTGTCCCCGCGAAGCGGAAAATTATCGAAAACAGACTGCGCGATCTAAAAAAGCTCTTTCTTAAAACCAACAAGCATCTCAACGTCGAGACCATAGATGCCATCAAAGTCGATCTCAGTAGGTACTATCTCGATATTCGTCTGCAGCTGGTTCATATGGCCTTGACAATCGAACCCTTGCGGAAAAAAACCCAGGAACTAGCCCATGCTCTGAGCCTTGACCACAGCGAGGTCATCTCGCTGCTTCGCGAATTGGAAGAATTGGGACTAATATGGTTTAATGGTGACTCCTACGAACCCCGCCAGGAATCGCTTCATCTAGATTCGGCATCCCCTCTTTTCCCGGCCTACAGATCGCTGATGCGCCTTAAAGCAATCCAAAAGCTCGATCAACTTCCGCGAGATGAGTGCTACAATTTCTCGGTGCTATTTTCTGCAAACCCACAGGTCTACACAGAGATCCGTCAAAGATTCTTGGAGTTTTTGAGTGGAATTCAATCCCTTGTCCAAAACGCCAAACCCACGGAAGTATACCAAATGTCATTCGACTTATTCCCTTGGACCAAAAAGTCTAGTTCGGAGATGAAGATTCTCTAAGAAAATTTGCCTCAAAGCCTAAAGTCAAATATTGCTGGAGCCGATAATCGACCAAGTTTGCCGCTGAGACTATAATCCCAGCACGCTGGAAAGTGTCGGTAGCAGAATTTTTTTGAAACCAGTTCGTTTGATTGAAGGACGCGATGAACAACCTAAGCCTAAAGGCCCGCAGCATTTGCGAGAGCCGATTTTTCCAAAACTTTATCATGGGTCTTATCATATTTAACGGTATCATTCTGGGTCTTGAGACTAATAAGGAACTCATGGCATCGAGCTGGGGTGATGTCTTGCATTGGGTCGATACCGCTTGTTTGTTTGTATTCGTCGGCGAACTAGCTTTGGCGATCTTTGCCTATGGACTCAGTTTTGCAAAGGATCCATGGCGAATATTTGACACGATCGTCGTAGGGATTGCTTTGTTACCGGCAGGCGGAGGACTGTCGGTACTCCGAGGACTCAGGGTCCTTCGGGTCTTAAGGATCATCAATTCAGCACCCAGTCTCAAACGTATCATCAATGCAATGGTAAGCGCTATTCCGGGAATGAGTTCCATCTTCGCATTGTTGAGCGTGTTCTACTATGTGGCTGCCGTGATGGCAACCAAGCTGTTTGGTGACGCATTTCCCGATTGGTTCGGAACTCTCGGCAATTCGCTTTACACGCTTTTCCAGGTCATGACATTGGAAAGCTGGTCCATGGGCATCGTCCGTCCAGTCATGGAAAAATTCCCCGTAGCCTGGCTGTTCTTCGTTCCGTTTATTGTCCTTGCAACGTTCACCATGCTGAACCTGTTTGTTGGTGTCATCGTAAGCGCCATGCAATCAGGAGCGTCTGGAGATGAATCATCAGACGACCCGCCCAAATCGCCCCCCGAGGATCTAGCGGGAGAACTATCCAAACTCAGGCTCGAAATCGCAAAACTTCGCACAGATCTCATGCCAATGACCAACAGCGAGTCAGTCAGGGTAAAGGCAGATCAATCCATAAAGCGGGCTGGATAGAAATCACTCAAAAATAAAGGCCCAAGAGACGAATAATAAATTCGCCTTGACTCTATGCCTCGCGCTATTCTACGAAGGCTCCAGAACCAAAAAACAAGGAGCCTAAGATGAAACACAGCCATCTGCTATTAACCCTGTGTGCTACCAGCTTCGCCTGCGGCCCAATGACAAATAGAACTCCGCGCAGCGACCTAAAACTCGCTGTCGAGATACCCCGTGATGCCATCGAGCGAGGTTCCTATATATCCCTGATGGAGCGGATCAATCAAATCGAAGAAGCTAGTTCTGGTGCCATGCCGATCGAAGAGTTTCTAAAAATCATCCCTATAACCGAGGAAGATAAGAGCAAAGTCTCGGCACGCTTTGCGGGTTCTCCTATGAATATCACCTGCCACGAAAACCGCTGTTTAGGTATGGTGGAGGGGAAGTTTTCAGGAATCTTGACAGCCCGATCAGAAATAACCGTTGCGGGGATAACGGGATCAACTTTTTATATCAATCCGCAGGTTGCAGCGCAATTTCGGGTTTCGGGAGAGGACATCGAAATATGCAGGCTCTCGGGAATCGAGATCAAACCCGATAGTTTTCTCTCACCCAGGGTTAAACTCAATGGCGTGATCATCACGGCCGATCCTGTGGGGCCACCCCACATGTCAGTGGACGCAGGACCATTCGGAAGGTATCCGAACTCTGACTGCGATTTTTGACCTTGCTAATTTGACCTTTTCCAGGGCGGATTCAGGGCAATTTTATCGAGTTTTTGGAAAAGAAATCTTTCGAGCCCAAATCGTCAATACACCCTAATTTCCGATCTGAGAGCCTATTTAAAAAGGCTCTCAGATCGTGGTCGGCCCCAATTCTGCCGGATCAAACGGAGCAGCGGGATCATCCCCTAGAATGAAAGCCGCCGCCGCAATCAATCGATATCTCATTTTTAGCGCCGGCAGATTTGATTGGACATTGCTCCAGTTGTCCGCAGCAGCAGCCCTTATGTCGGCCATCGCTTTTTCTAAGCCAGCTTTAGTAAGGCTAGACTGCTTACCAGGAAGCTCGAATATCTGTCGCAATTCACTGCACGGGTAGAAGCTTAACAGCATCTGAGTTTCGTTCGAAACATTCATGCCGTGTGGAGCATAAGCCGCCGTAAAATTAAACGCCGTCTCGAATACTTGGTCATAGCTTGTTTTCACTATTTGAAGGGCGTCGTTATCTTGCTCGCTAAAAGAGTAGCCTGAATTTTGCTGCGAAGTCAGCGATTTCTGATAACTAACTTTTGCTCGGAGCAGCGCCTCGATTTTTTGACTTTTGTCGGCATCCTTCGCTCGCACAAAAGCCGTCGCGGCTTCTAGGAGTCTCGAGGCGGCCTCCTTAAGCGGAAGCGGCAAACTGTTGGCAAAAGTCGAGAAGGTTAAGTCTGGTGCCATTTCAACTTTTGGTTTTCCCAAATGAATACTCTGCGACAGAGCCAGCCTACAAAACTGCTTGCGCAATTTATCGATTTCGGGAATCGGTTCACTTTGCTGTGCGACCCAGGCATTCAGCTGGATAAGTTTGATTCGAATCCCTGCAGGATTTGCAGTTGAGACATTCCACTTATTTAGAATATAGATAGAGTAGAGGTCAGAAAAAGCAAAAGGAAGCGATTGGGTCGAATTCTGCTCAAATAGCATCAGGCAGGTGCTTGCGTATATCTCCTGAATCTCTTGTTGCTGGCCCGGGTCCAGAGCTACGCCGAAGGTGTTGATCATTTTCAGGTAGGCACAGCGCGCAGCAAGTAGCTGCTCTTCAAGAGATTCTGGAATATTCAGAAACCGAAGCTTTGCGACTTCTTGAACAGCCAGGACAACCGCACATAGTGCGTCTTTCATAGGCTGCGCTAGAGCCGAAAAATCTGCGTGTTTCTTGGTCAGATAGTTATTTAAAGCTTCCGATAAGATCTCATCACCATTCGTGCATTTATCGTCTATGAACCCCAAAAGTTCTGCAATCCGATCAAAGCTTGGTGCCGAATCTGAAGATCCACTCGTCGCCTGCATTTGAAAGAAACTTTTCCCGAGTTCACTCATATCGATCAATGATACCAGAGGATTAACGCCCGTAAGATCAATCGTATCGATAGTTTTCGTAACAGCGTCTCCGATCGAACTTCCTAGATTATAAGTTCTAAATACGAGTTTCACGGCAAGCTGCAATTGATTCTTCAATTCACCCATGGCCACTGAATCTTCAGGACTGAGTTGGTAGCCCTTGGCAAGATACTCCCCCCAGGCACGACCAAGTTTAATCCGCGCACATTTTAGTTCGGTGCCAAGCGATGCCGGCAACTGATTTTGAGGAAGCCATACTGCGGTTTGGCAAAGACTAAACAATTCCAAAGCGCGAGTTTTTACCTCTGGTGGAAGGCCGTCGGCCATTTTCGCAAATGTCTCGTCTTCCAACTTTCGTTCGGCGTCCCAATCGCGGCTCGCATCACCCAGCTCGTCACGAAGGCGTTCAACCAATTCCTTAGGTAACTCTCTGTAAAGACCAAGCTGATTGTTAAAGAATGAACGCATCCTATCTATTTCGATACCGGTTGGGGTTCGTTTCACCGCAAATCCGATCACTTGACCATCGCGTGCAGTTTGTCCACTTGCAGTCCCATCGTAAAGTCCAAGTTCACGGGCTATGTCTTCGTGCCCCCGAACAGGGACATACGCACCATGGATCAATGCTTGGCAAACCCTGGCATCAGGATTAAAGGCATAAGCATCGCCTGCCTGAGTCGCAATCGCATAAAACGAAGTATTTTCGGGAGACCGGGCGAAATTAGCCAAAGCCTCTGGCGTCCAACGATAGGGATATTCCAAAAATCGCTGCAAGGCCGTATTGGTAACACGCGTGCGCAGGGCGGCGCGATCGGCATCGCTCATCGCGCTGTGCGCCGTTATCATTGGATTTGGGCGCACCCCACTGGCAGCTGCCTGAGTTGATGGCAGTTGGCTTAATAACGGCATGACTCCTCCTCTCCCTTGGACGATTGATGCCTTTGATACTGCTTAAATAAGTAATCCTAAAACGGCTCATAGCAACGTAATAATGTTTAGTCAATATATTTTCATTTAGACAACGGGCGCGAAAGCACCCGTTTTTCTCACTGAATGGCAAGGACCAGAACCTTCTCAGGGACTATATCCCGATATACTCACGCCCTTCACCTGGAGTGCCTGAACTTTATCACATGGCATTAAAAGCTGGAGTTTGGGATTGCTGCCCCCCAAAGTAATGGTTACTGGCGCGGACAAGGATTCGTTGCCTGCCACATTTAAATCCAATTTCCTGTCCTCGACAGCGCCGCGCGAACCCGTGATCACAACCGAGGAGGCTGCCCCGGCCTTGTATGCTACTCGCACGGTATAAACGCCATCTCCGTGCTGCAGCTTAGCTCGATCAAGCGAAAAGATTGCGACCGTGTTAAAGCTTCCGCACCCCTGCGTTGCCGCTATAAAGCCATCCGAAACCGCAAACACCGACCTTGGAATCAATTCTGCGCTGACAGCAGCCAAGACTTCTCCTGTAGCGGGACTTGCTGAGGGTGCAGGAGCAGGATTCGAGGGTGCAG
>CAZOSN010000045.1:5421-26559 GCA_964582405.1 uncultured Oligoflexales bacterium
GAGCAGGATTCGATGGTGCAGGAGCAGGATTCGATGGTGCAGGAGCAGGATTCGATGGTGCAGGAGCAGGATTCGACGGTGCAGGAGCCGCAGGAGAGATTGCACCGGCAACGGGCAAGAAGCCAGCATTGAAAACGGCAAGAATACTCGCGTCGGAGATAGGACTGTGATCCACCAGAGCGCTTTCTACCGACACAGCCCAATACTCCTGAGCAGTCTGGCATCGGTATTGTTCATGAGGGCATGATGGCAAAGCGTGAAAGATGCTGTCGAGACGTCCCAAAATTCCAGAATCGGAAGTTCCGCGGTACGAATAAAGATGAGCGAGTTCATGCCAAATCACACGCTCGTAGTAGTTGGCAACATTGTTATCGGCCGGCTTTTCTCTAATCGCAACAAGGGGACTTGCAAGCGCGCCCATTGTAATTCCAGCCATGTCGTCGCTTAGCGTAACATTACCCAAGTCTGGAACATCAGAGAGATTAAATTCTCTGTCCACGATCGCCAACCGAGCACGTGCTGTGGCAATGCGGTTAAATACGGCGTTAGGGTCCTTGAGCTTACCAAAGAATTCCTGGGTCTTCATACACACGAGCCGGAGAGTGTCATTTGATACCTGACCGGTGCCATAAAACATCAACCCGCCCCAATCCGCACGCTGAGAAAAAAACTGTCCATGAATATCAGAGGCCTGATCGGGGGTGAATGCCAGACTCTGGCAGGACGAAGGAACCCCACCTGTAACCGGAGTCTTGGGTAACATACTACCAGCAACATCGCCAGATGTGCGTGAACCAACAGCATCTCCCGAAATTGTGCTTAGGTTTGACAAGTCTGGTTTGCTCGCGAGACTACCTGAATCCGTATACCCTAGGGGAGCACCTGAAACAGGAAAAATCGCACGCGGAATAATAGTAAGGCTCACTAATTTGAATCCCGCGCCGCTCGTGTTCAGCAATATCTCCTGAGCATCGCGATCAAGATTAAAAAATACATCGCGGACCATAAAATACTGAACTGCTGAACCGTCACCACGAGGTAATTTCACATCACCCCTTCCCCAATATTGCTCGCTGATCGAGCGAAGCCTGATATTTTGATCAACGGTGCTTTTGTACGAAACAAGCACATCGAATGAGCCTAACAACATGCTAAATCCATAGATATTGGCATCTAAACCTGCGATGGGAAAAGACTTGCTATAGAGCGCCCCAATATCCTCTTCGTGCCCATCAATTTCGATCGGAGCAAATCTCTTACGCACAGTTCCGCCCGAACGGGATAACACAACCCCATACATATCGAATACAGAGCCAACAATGCCCCATAGTTCGTTGTGGTTCATGTAGAGTTTTTGGAAATAGCCTTCGTAGGGTGCACACGCAACACGCTTCTTGTTGAAAAGCGACTCGACACCATACGTCCAGTAATCTTCAGGGTCATCGACCTGGTTAACTCTGCTGCGCAAATCGGAATCAAGATCATCGGGATCGCCCTTTGCCAAATAGTTGCTATAGGCCGTATTAAGCCGCTCCTGAATCTGACTCTTGACCGTGGCGCTCAATCCATGCCGAAGAATCAAACGCCCGAGACCTTGGGCCAATGCCATCCGTCCCATGTTGAGCGGATCATGATAGACCCCAAGGGATCCTTCGCTCACCTTGATGATGCGCCCGCTTCGGGTACGCCAATCACCAACTCCCGCATCACCATCGATTTCACTCGCGGTGAGATTGATCGTTATTCCGCCGCTGCTCGCCAGATTTTCCGCAACCTTTAGGTTTGGATCCAGAAGTGAAAGCAGATCTTCGACGATCAAGCAGGTAATCCGCAGCCCGTTGTCCGTAACAGCGGCACGGGCGTCAGCCACAGACTTGGTTATGGTAAGATAATTACCGACGCGAAGCTTCCCGCCAGAGATCTCAACTCCCATGCACCGGTCACTCTTAAACCCAAAGTCGCCGAGCGCCACTGAGAGATCGCTCGATCCGTCTTTGCCCGACGGTGTCACAGTTTTTTCATAGATCCCGCAGCCTCCAATGACGCTGGCAAGACCGACTGCCAGCAGAGTGCGGCACACCCCTGCCCCAAATAACGGAAATTTGGTCATCGATTAATTTCTCTAAGGATTAACAAAAAATACCAAACCTTATCGGTATAAATTGGAAAAACTTTAGAAGAATCTGAATCTGCAAACAAAAAATAGATATTTAAAGCTACTTATACTATTGGCGCTTTGTTTTCCTATCCTCCCGGGTTCGCGGCCTAATCCCTCACACAATACCTTGCAATACAATATAGCATGTGTTACACCATACCTGTCGCTGCACACTAGTGGGCTGACGATTTTGGATGTTGGCTGCCCGCTATTTCGAAGGAGACAAGTCGTGAGAAGAGGGACGGCAATAGATTTCATAGATCATTTAATTTCATTGTGTTACCGGAAGGTCGCCATCCACTTCTTTCAGGGGAGATGACCATGGCGCGAGACGAAGCTTTGCACCAAGGACCAGCTATGCGGACCCAGCTTAAAAAAGGAAGCCTTGAACTCTGCGTCCTCGCCGTTCTGACAGGAGAGGATCGCTACGGTTATGAGCTGGTGGAGAAAATATCACGCCATATAGACATTACAGAAGGTACCATCTACCCGTTGCTTAGACGCTGTCTGAATGACGGCTGGTTTGAGACCTACCTCAGGGAGTCTGACCAGGGTCCTCCGCGCAAATATTATCGGCTAACCGACAAAGGGCGCGAAGTTTATCAGGAGATGCGCGCTGAGTGGGATGATTTCGCTGCAGCGATGAATAACTTATTCAATGAGGTAACCGAGAATGAACGACCATAAATTCATCAGAGAACTCGAATCCGAGCTTCGTGCCCTGCCCGCGCAAATCAGAGAGGACGTCCTCAATGATTACCGAGCCCATGTTGCCGAGGCACGCGAGCGGGGCAAGAGCGACGAGACAATTGCAGATTCGCTGGGCGATGCGCGCTCCATAGCACGCACGATTTTGGCGGATTATCATGTCAGTCAGCTGACCAAACCAGCAGATGACCAAAAATTCTCGACCAATATCTACCATATGGTTCGGGCTACGATCATGCTTCTGTCTATCTTGCTGTTCAATTTTTTCTTTGTGCTGTGGCCGGTTCTGGTACTTGCGATCGTTTTGGCATCAGCTTGGTTTCTGGCTGGAGTCGTCGTGGTTGTCGCACCCATCATAGCCACTGCAATACTTATCGGAGGCTTTATATCGACATTTGCAATCGGCTTACCAGCAGTGCTCGCGCTGTTTTTTTATAGCTTGGCGTTTGCGGGTGCAGGAGTTTTATGCTGTTTCCTGCTGGCTACAGTCAGCAGGTACTTTATCGTAGGTCTAATGAAATACATCAAATTAAACGCTCGCGTTATTCACGTAGCCTAAACCAAATGGAGAGACAACATGTTACTTAATCGCAAATCAAAAATCATCCTAGGCGTCTTCGCATTCACAGTCATCACTTTCGGCCTTGGCAGCGGCTTCGATGCCACCTGCGAGTATAGCTGCATCGGGCAAGCCTTTGCCGACAATCACGAGATCAAATTTTTTGGCGTCACGATTGACGGTGATGATGACGACAGCTCGAGCTCCCGGCAATCTAGTCCTTTCCAACAAGATTTTGCGGACGACCTAAAAACCATCGAAATCAAGTCGGTCAGGACCAACTGGCTTGTTGGAGCCAGCCCCGACGCGAAGGTCCACTTGACCTTTAAAGACTTCCGCTCGGAGAAAGATTGGGAGATCAATGCGTCAGGAGGAAATCTAGCGATCAAGGTGCTAAAAAAAGGCCCTCTTGAGGCGATCTTGCTCGTACCGGCCAGCTTCGGCGGAGGGATTCAGATGGCGACTGTATCGGGCGATCTAAAGTTCACATCCCTTGGCAAAGCGCAGACTTTGGCCATCGAAAGCGTATCAGGCGAACTCAAGCTTGATACCATTCCTCAGACCGACCTCGCTCTCAAGACTGTAAGTGGGGAAGTATTCCTTACATCAGTCGAGGCAACGCCCGAACTTAAGATCCGGATTGAAACCGTTTCAGGCGGCATCAACGCCTCCCTCAACAAACCCATGTCTAACTTCAAGGTATCATCGGTCTCGGGCGAATTTGAATTGGCGCTATCCAAGGGTATCGGGTTTGACTTTGATTTAAGTGGAGTCAGCTCCGATTTCAATGGCCTTCCTGATCTAGGTACCACCAAAACCAACCGCCCAGGCCATCGCAAGGCGAGCGGTTCGTTCGGCAGCGAGCCACGCGGAAAACTTGAATTTTCGAGCGTGAGCGGCGATTTCAACCTCAAGTTGTGAACTCACAAATCGCCAATTTTATTCCAGACGGTGCTAAATCGTGATACTTGAAGATATAGTATAGTGTATCAAATCAGCTTTGCGAAAAAATTGCTCAGTTGAGTAAGATTCTGCGTTTCCGTCCTTCCGCGCTTCTGTGGTAAAAATATGCATCGCAGCACGACGGAAGGACGGAGGCGCGGAACGAAAATTTTTTGGCAAACCGATTTGTTTGCCCCCAAATAGAGGTGACAAATGATCCGTTACATTGCTTTGATTGCTTCGTTCTTTCTTGCTCAGCCGGCTTGGGCTAAATGGCCAGTGGGACAGCCGTTGCCGCACGTGATTCTAAAAGGAGAAACCGGGGGCCTAGTCGCAGGAGGAGTTTTCGATTCAGATACGCTCCGAGGCAATGTTCAGCTGATTTTTTATGTCGATCCCGATGAGCGCGATCTCAACACCAAAGCCACAGACACCTTAAAAGCAACCGATCGACTCAAGGAAAAATACAAAACCACAGCGATCATAAATATGGCGGCCACGGCAATCCCAAATTTCATCCTTTCCAGTATGATCAAAGACAGCCAGGCTGAGTTTCCCATGACGCGTTATGTCGAGGATCTCGCCAAAGTCCTGGTTAAACAGTGGCATTTCACAGACGATTCCAACGATATTCTCGTCCTTGATCGGTCTGGGAACGTCGTCTTCAGCGAGGATGGCAAGCTCGACGATGCCGGAATCGCCCGATTAATCAGCACGATAGAGTCCGCCATCAACGCACCCTAAACCAACAAATCCGTAATCCTGGCTGTTCGGGTTCCCGATCGGAACCCGACAACCCGCCTATATCATCTCTCTAAGTCGCTGATCTTGCAGTTTTTATAAAAATTAATATAAAAATTGCTAAATCCATAACCTAAGTAGCCGAATCCTAAGTTGCAACGATACTCTTTTGGAAGGGTAGCCAAAAATTTTTCGAGCAATGAGAGGTCTCTGATGCGAGTAGGAATGGTTGTTCATGATCCGATGCCGGGTTCTGACTACACAACGATACGTGATTTCTATAATAATAATCTAACAGTACGAGCAACCGAACTCGACGATGGGCGCTGGGGCGAGGATGACGACTTCGCCTACCGCGTTACCTTTTTTAGCGGCGGCGCTCAGACCATGATCAACTACGACCTCGAGCTAGAGCGTGAGGAAGAAATCTTTGATTGACGGTGGATCGGTGCAAAGCTCCTGTGGTAATTTGATCGATCTTTAAACAGCTCAAAGAATCCAGGAGCCTTATGCCACGCAATAAAAGAGTCTTAACAGGTGCCAGACCTAGTGGATCGCCCCATCTAGGCAATTATTTTGGCGCGTTGCTGCCGGCTATAGAACTGGGAAAAAGCCATGACCTGTTCTTTTTTTTGGCTGACTTTCATGCTCTGAACGAGGGTTTTACCAAGGACAAAATGCGCACGGACTCACTAGACCTCGCCGCGACAATGCTGGCATGCGGTCTTGATCCACAAAAAAGCGTATTCTATTCCCAATCGTCCGTTCCCGAAGTCAATGAACTCATGTGGATACTAAGCTGCCAGGCGCCGATGGGGTTCATGCAGCGAGGTGTAGCTTATAAGGATGCCCAGCAAAAGGGCATAGAGATCAATATGGGGATATTCAACTATCCGATCCTTATGGCCGCCGACATTCTCCTTTACGACGCTGATCTCGTGCCTGTGGGACAGGACCAAAAGCAGCATTTAGAAATGACCCGCGATTTTGCTCAGCGCTTTAATCACAAGTACGGCGAAGACCTTTTGGTTCTACCGGAACCGCTCATTTCCGAAGACGTCGCGGTCGTTCCAGGGACAGATGGCACTAAGATGTCAAAAACCAAGAACAATACCGTGTCAATATTTGCGACCGACAAGCAGTGGAAAAAACAAATCATGGGAATCGTCACCTCAAGTGAAGGGCTCGATGATCCTAAGAACCCCGACACCTGCACAGTATTCCGACTCTATTCACTCCTTGCTAGTCCTGATGAAAAAGCCGCCATGGCTGAAAAATACCGAGCTGGTGGTTATGGCTTTGGTCATGCCAAGCTTGAGCTCTTGGAGAAGGTCAAAGAAGTCTTTGCTCCGATGCGAGACAGCTACGATCGCTATCTGTCTGACCCTGATCGGCTCATCGACATCATTCATGAGGGCTCAAAGCAGGCGAGGAAAATAGCGATTGCGAAGCTCGACAGGCTGCACGAAAGTCTGGGCCTGGTCGGCAGGCCGTTGACCAGAAAGCCGTCATCGTGTTGAAAAACCTTTGGAAAACTATCGACCTGCGTTTTCCCGCCTGGACCATAATTTTCACGCTTTTTTTGGTTACTAGCTGTAGCACCTGCTCCGAAAGTCAGGATATCGAATTTCTCCAGGTCTCTCCGCGTTATTCGCAGAAGGGTAGCTCCAAAAAGCAGGGAATTGCAATTTTGCCAACAGCCCCCAAAAATCCAGATTTAATTCCGCACCCCAACCTATTGAATTAATTTGATTATCACCCGACATTAAAGTTTACCTGCCAAGCGGGCGACAAGCTAGGTAAGCCCAAACGAGGGCAATGATAATATTCTTAGGTAAAGGTGAAGCTATGCCACCTCCACGGATAAAGGGCTTAGCTTTGCTGGTCTTGACTTCAAGCTGGGTTGCTGCCGCATGTCAGCACACAAAAGAACCCGCTCCAGAGCAATCGCCAGCAGGCAACGAAGCAAAAGAAGAAGAACAAGGATCACAAGCGCCCGAACCAAACGCCGATGCCCCGCCCGAGGATATGATTGTCGACCGCTCCGATCGCTTTTACCTTGGTTTCATATTCACCAACGCAGTCCCCCCCGAAGTCATCGTCAAAGTTTCCCGAGATTTCAATGATTCCACTCATTACCCTTCCAATCATTGCCAGCGGTTTATCAATAGCTTCATCAGGTCATCCCTTTCGGCTAATGCAGAGGTCTATTATGCTATGCACGATTCGTTCATTCTGCTCAGGGCGATTCAGAACGACCCTGTTTCGGAACGGATGGAAATACAGCATTTGGCTCTTTGGGAGATAGGTGACGATCGCTTCATACTGCCACAGAATATACTCAAGGGCCGCTGCGAATTCAGCGGAAAGCCATTCCAGATCGCCCTGTTCTAAAAGTCCTAAGCCCGCGACCAAGCCAATGACTACCAATTGACTTTACCTAATTGTATCGTTAATCAAGTCAAACTATGATAGGAACTGGCGTTTAGAGCCTTTTTAAAGAGGCTTTTAGTGAGGCTTTGGTATGGGCTATGCCTTTTCATTGTTATGCGCCGTTTTCTGGTCGCTTTCGCTGATCCTTTTTAAGTCATTTCCGGCGCTGCCGGCTGCGCGCACCAATTTCCTAAAGAACAGTCTCTCGCTGCTATTTATTTTTCCCACCTTTTGGCTCGCGACAGGAAGGTCTTGGCCTTCGATGAGTTGGCACGACGCTTCGGTGCTGTTAGCCAGCGGATGCTTGGGTGTGGGAATTGCTGACGTGCTGGTGTTGAGAGCCTTGGCCATCCTGCCTGCCGGGGTTGTCAGCTTGCTTGAGTGCCTCTATTCGCCTTTCGTACTTCTGCTTTCCATGACTTTTCTTGGTGAACGGCTTTCTGAATTCCAGGCTATAGGCGGAGTCATGATACTGATCGCTGTAGCCTTGGTAACTCATGGTCATGCACGCAGCGATTCGGTTGCTCCCAAGGCCCTTGTCAAAGGAATTTTGCTCATGACCCTGGCCCTTCTGATGATAGCCTCGGCCGTCGTGATGATCAAACCGGTGCTTTCCACGGTGGCGTTCTGGGACATTATCGTGGTCAGGATGATCGCAGGTGTCGCTAGTTCTGGATTGATTAGCTTTTTCGATCGGAGCGGTCCTAGCTTGCGTTCGGTGGTGACCACGCCGCGCAAATCCCTGACTTTGGTCGCTGCCTGCCTTTCCGGTTCTTATATCTCGCTGATCTTTTGGGTGGCGGGATTCAGTTTGCTCAAGGCGAGCGTCGCAGCTTTCCTCAACCAAACCTCTACTGTATTTACCCTGATATTTGCAGCGGTGTTTCTAAACGAAAGTTTTACAACAACCCGCATGGGCGCTGTAGCACTGGCCGGCCTTGGGATTGCTTTGATCAGTTTTTCGTGACCCAGAGCGACTCCTGAAGGCTTGCCAATGCTTTGGTTTTCCTGGATTATGGATACACTAATATCCAGGAGTAGCCCATGTACAATCACCTCGATATGCTCGACCTCGAAGAGATGAAGTTGCGTCTGCGCTATTTTGATTGCCGTGGGCGAGCAGAAGCTTTGCGCCGCTTTCTAAATTACCGCCGAATTCCCTTTAAAGACGACCGAATCGCCATTTCGGACGACTTTTCAAATTGGAAAAAAATAAAACCGGACTCGACCGAAACCGGATTTTTTCATAGACTACCCGTTCTTTGGGCCAACGATTTCATGATTTCTGAGGCCCTCGCCATTTCGCATTTCATTGACAAAAAAATGCAACCATCGCTACTTTTGACAACGCAGCTCAAGCATACAATGCTGCAATCGTTTCTGTATCAAGATATTCTCGTACCACTTGCAACCCTTATTTGGTCAGATTTTGCTCTGCCTGGAATTAACCTCGCCAAGTATTACCAAAACGTACTGACCATGACAGAAGAAAAGCTCCACTACGTAAGCAACTGGCTCAAGCAGGAGGGGGCGCTAGTGACCAAGGCACCACTATGCTTAACCGCGTTTTGGCTTGCAGAAGTGCTCGACATGACTCTGGCTTGCTTGCCACGTATCACGCTGTCTCCAGAGTTGCAGACGTTTCATGACCAGCTGCTCACGGCGGCAGGTCCCTCAGCATCCTCAGACCGTACGTTCACAGCAAAACCAGGCGAACGCGAATTCTTGAGTCGCCTTCTGGAACTGCAATAACACAAGGTTTTTGTGCACTATGTACCTCAGCATCGATTATGGCACGCAAAGTGTAAGAGCACTCATCATAAATGACGTCGGCGAAATCCTCGTCAAGACTCAAGTTGAAACCCCTCCCTACTCTCAACCCCAACCTGGTTGGGCAGAGCAAGATGCCATGGAACTATGGCAAAAGTTGTGCGAAGCGTGCGCCATCCTCTGGCAGAAGGCTCCCGAGTACAAAGCGTTGATCAAGGCCGTTACCCTCACGACGCAACGTGGTAGCGTTTTTAACGTGGACAAAGACGGTCGGCCGCTAAGGCCTGGCATACTTTGGCTCGATCAGCGCCAAACCGAAACGCCGCCAAAACTGAAATTCCCCTGGCATCCGCTATTTCGCGCCATTGGCGTCTTGCCCATCGTCGAACATTTCGGCAGACAGGCTGAGATCAACTGGATTAAAAACCATGAGCCTGAGGTTTGGAACAAGACGGATCGTTTCTTGTTGCTGTCGGGTTTTTTGACCTTTCACCTGATTGGCGATTTTGTTGATTCAAGGGGCAATCAAGTTGGCTATCTGCCTTTTGATTTCAAACGCCATGCCTGGCTCAAGCCCGCGAGTTGGAAATGGCAAATGCTCGCCGTGCGACCCGATATGCTGCCGCGTCTCGTTCCACAAGGTACTGTTATGGGAACGATATCCACCCAGGCCGCGCGCGCAACTGGGATACCCACTGGACTTCCCCTTATTGCTGCCGCAGCAGACAAGGCCTGTGAAACACTAGGTGCGGGGAGCTTTGCCTCTAGCTCGGGCGCACTAAGTTTTGGCACCAATTCGACGATCAGCATCACCAGCGAACGGTATATCGAGGCCATCCCGCTTATCCCTCCTTTTCCTGCGGCCGTCGCGGATCTGTATGCGATCGAGATGCAGCTTTATCGGGGGTTCTGGTTGATCAGTTGGTTTAAAAAAGAATTTGGCCACCCCGAGATTGCTCGTGCTGCAGAGCTTGACACGAGCCCCGAAGCCCTACTTGATCGGCTGCTTGATGAAGTAGCACCAGGCAGCGACGGCTTGCTTGTTCAACCATTTTTCTCTCCCGGGGTGCGTTTTCCCCCGCCCGAAGCAAAGGGTGCGATCATCGGTTTGCATAGTGGGCACACGCGTGCGCATATTTACCGAGCGTTGATTGAGGGAATCATGTTCGCTTTGCACGAAGGGAGGCTTCGGATCGAATCAAGGTCCGGCATCAAAATAAACGAACTTAGGGTTTCGGGCGGTGGTGCTCGTAGCGATCAGGTCTTGCAGATCGCAGCCGATGTTTTCAATCTGCCCGTCTATAGACCGCATACCCATGAGACGTCAGGACTGGGCGCCGCAATTATTGCAGCCGTAGCCATGGGCGACCATCCCAACTACCAGACAGCCATTAACGCTATGACGCGCGTCGAGAAGGTCTTTAAACCCGACAAAGATGCCGCATCACGCTATGCGATGCTTTACAACGAAGTTTACGCTAAACTGTACGAAACCTTGCACCCGCTGTACAAGGTCATGAAGCAGTACAATTTGGATGGGCACCGGATGTGATCCTTTTTGATGTTATTACCGATATCGTCGATCTCAACTTTGTAACTCTGCTCCTTTTGGTGTTTTACCTCCTGGCATTCCGCAACGTCATCCGCGTCATGCGCCAAGAGATGAGCGCCGCTGCCACGTTAAGCTGGATCATCATTAACGTCACGGTGCCGTTTTTAGGGGTACCGCTTTTCTATTTTCTGGGACAAAACACGATTACGGGCTACACCAAGCGATTCTGGAAAAGCCAAGTTAAGCACACCAAACCGCAAGGGCTCACTGATCGGCAGGCCAAAGAGGCCCTTGAGAACGATAGGCTCCAGCTTCTGCAAAGAGTCATGATAAAGCTCGACCCCGGCTATGCCGTCGCTCCTTACGAGCTGGAGCTACTGATCAATGGCGCGCAAACTTTTCCCGAAATATTCCGATGCATCGAGAACGCGAAACACTGCATCCTCGTGCAGTACTACATTATCCGACAGGATCGCCTGGGTCTGGAACTGAAAAACCTCTTGTGCAAAAAAGCGGCTCAAAATGTCCGCATATTTTTGCTTATCGATGATTGGGGAAGCTTTGGCCTGGGACGAGAGTATGTCAAAGACCTCATCAGGGCCGGGGTCAAGGTAGCTAGATTTCTTCCGTTTCGTATTAGATTTAATTTTCAAGTCAACTTTCGCAATCACCGCAAATTGGTGCTGATCGATGGAGAGATCGCATTCACGGGGGGCCTCAATATCGGCGTCGAATACCAAGGGCGCAAACGCAATGCTTTTTGGCGAGACACACACTTAAAAATCGTCGGACCTAGCCTCCGTGTTTTAATGGAAACCTTCAGCGAAGATTGGTATTTCGCAACCCGACAGGATATCCGCGACCAATTCCACTACCCGCCTCCTTCACCGGGAAAGCCAGGCGAAGTTCCGATTCAAATCGTGAGTTTCGGCCCCGGCGGTGGAAGATGGGCTGGGTTGACCCTATATTTCCAAGCCATCTGCAGCGCCAAACGCTCCCTGGTGATTGCCACGCCGTATTTTATCCCGGATGTGATCCTCGAAAACGCACTGCACATGGCGGCGCTGCGCGGTGTCGAAATAACTCTACTTATCCCCAAATCCGGCGACAATTTTTTCGTTCATGTCGTCTCCATTGTGCATGCCTCCCGTTTTGCCAAGACGGCGCGGGTCGCTCAATACCAGAATGGGTTCATGCATCAAAAAGTAATGCTGATCGATAGCGAAACTGCGATCCTAGGAACCATGAATGTCGATAACCGATCAATTTATCTCAATTTCGAAACTGCAGTGGTCGTGCACGATGCAAAATTCTGCCAAGGTATCGAGCAGATGCTGGCGCAAGACCTAGCGGAATCGCGGCCGCTTGATCCTGAAAAAGCCATCAAACCATCTATTCGTCCGTTTGCAGGACTGATCCGACTGATGGGGCCCCTTTTTTAACGAGCTAAGATTATTCAGATTTTTCTGTTGAGCAGGATATGAATATCCTTGCCACCAAAATCAACGGCGCTGATTTCGCCCACGATATCGCCCGCCTGATCAGCCCCACCGAAACCATCGCGATCAAGCCTTGCCTTCAGACGCATTTTGTGTGGAAACCCCTGACCACCGCCCCCCATGCCCATAATTTGAAGCTTTTCTTTGGTAAGGACAAAGTCAAAGAATTTTCCTGCCTGCGGCGGGTGATCAAGCGTAAATTTTGCTGCGCCATAAGGCATCGGCATCGGGCTGTCCTGGTCGAAAATGACGAGGAAGAGAGTCGTGATCCCCACTGAATCCTGGACCAAACCTGGATCAAGTTCAACCGATCCCGATGCGAAGATCGGTGACTTTTCTCCCGTATCAAGAGCCATCTTGAGCCCAATGCCCACGATGATCAAAAAGCATGCGCCAATAAGCCATTTCATCAAAATTTTCCTTTGGTTATTGATAGTCCAGCACCATGGGGTTGGAATTGTGGCATAATAAGTGGAACAACACAAGATAGCGAAATCAGTGCGACAAGAAGGATTCTTATGGCAGGAACTAGTTATGTAATTGGCGAAAAAACGCGCAAACGCTGCACCATCTTGCCAACCGACCAGCTAGATATGGGCGAATTCAAACCTTTGTCGATGGAGCTGTTTGACTATTTCTTCATGACCGATCGCCTGGAGTTCAATATCTATTTTCGCGTAGGTCGCGAGATGATCGAGTTTATCAAGGCGAATGAATTGTCGCATGAACTGCTGCACTCGCTCAAATCGGCCATGGACAAGCAGTACGATGATATCAATATTTATATTCGCTACGACGACATTCCAAAATTCGAACGGCTGCTCAAATTGGTTAGGCAACGAAAAATCGAGGCTTTACTCGAAAAAGAACCCCATCTAGACCGCCGCACGCTCGAGGCATTTGGCGACCTTTCCAACGCGAGTCAAATGATCGTACGTGGCGGAGTCACCAAAGCCACGGCGGGCAAGATTCAAAACACCACAAGCCGCATGGTCGATTTTTTGTTGGATAATAGCCATGCTGTCGGAAGCTTAAGCCGCATGGTAGCCTGCGATCCAACTCTCTATGATCATGCCGCTTCAGTCGCTATGATCTCGTCGGTAATCGCCTCGCGCCTCATCAAAAACAATTTTTCCCGCCAGCAGATAGAACTTATAGCTCAGTGCGGTCTATACCACGACATGGGCAAGACCTGCGTTCCCAATCATGTCTTAAATAAGCCGGGCAAATTCACACCCGAAGAGTTTGAGGTCATGAAAACCCACACCACCTTAGGCCACAAGGAGCTGATGCAAGTCATAAAAGAGGGCGCCCCCATCGACAACCTCGTAGCCCGCGTAGCCCTCGAGCATCACGAGCGTTTTACGGGCAAAGGATATCCCCATGGTCGTAAGGGGCGATCAGAAGAAAACAGCGACAACGGCATTCACATCGCAACCCGAATCGTCACGATTGCCGATGTTTACTCGGCTCTTCTGATGAAACGCGTCTACAAACCCGCCTACGACGCCAGCGAGGCCATCCGCATCATGGCAAACAATTTCCAAGACGAATACGACCCTGACATCTTTATTCCATTTCTAAAGCATGTCGTGGAAAGCTTGAACTACTATACACACAAGCAAAAGGGCAAAGGGCGCATTCTTATCTTTGAAGATGGCAAGCTCAAGGTT
Source organism: uncultured Oligoflexales bacterium (assembly GCA_964582405.1). Taxonomy (GTDB): domain Bacteria; phylum Bdellovibrionota_B; class Oligoflexia; order Oligoflexales; family Oligoflexaceae; genus CAZOSN01. The sequence continues at coordinate 19,457 of CAZOSN010000045.1, forward strand.
GGTTAGCCCTACTGCGTTAAGTCGGGGAGTGCAAGGCGCGCGGCAGGGAAAAAAAAGACTCTTAGCTTAGTCAGTATGCCGATCCTTACGGCGCTTGGCCTCAAGCTCGTCCGCTTTCTTAAGCTGTTTATAAATCTCTGGAGAGTCCCTCAGAATATTCATAAGCGCCTCAAAGCAAACATGATCCTGAAAAGGCTCGACACTAAAAACACCGAGCTCTTCAAAATGAGCAATGATGATGGCTTCGATCACTGTAGGCTCGACACGCCAGTTTTGAGTAATTGCCAAAACCGACGGATCACGGGTCTTTCTTTTCACGTAGATTGCGATAGGTAAAGGTTCGGTAAGCATTTTCTCTCCCTCCGGCCTTTTTATCGGCCAAGGGCTCGGGTAGCTTTACTTGTCGAACCGAACTTTGATCTTGAGAGCTGTATCCAGCAGGGTTTGATACTCGGCAGCTGGTATTTCGATCGCTCCCAAGGACTTGAGGTGCGGGATCAAGAACTGCACTTCAAGCAAAATGAAACCAGAGCTTTTAAGCAGTTCGACCAAATGATAGAGGGCCAGCTTGGAGGCATCGGTTTTACGATGAAATTTAGATTCTGCGAAGAATGCCGCTCCCAAAGCGACGCCATAGACTCCACCAGCCAACTCCCCCTCCTGCCAAATTTCCAGAGAATGGGCGACCCCCATGCTGTGCAGATCAGTGTATGCCGCGATAAAGGACCCGTTGATCCAAGTGTCTTTTCTATCAGCGCAGCCTTCCATTACTTCTGCAAAGGCTCGGTTGATCGTCACCTCATACTGACTCTTATTAATTTTGCGCCGTAGAGACCGTGAGCAATGAAACCGATCAAGTGGAATAATGGCGCGGGGATCGGGGCGAAACCAGAGAATTTCCTGAGTTACAGGATCGGGCATCGGAAAAAATCCGCTGGTATAGGCCCAGATCAATGTGTGAGGATTAAGCGTCGTTACACCCATTCGGAATTCCTATTGGGTGACAAGATACACCTGGGATTCCGTGAATATCCTAAATAACTCCTCGTCAATTTTTCCAGCCTTAACTTCCATATCAATGATCTCCAGGGCCCGCAACGCCGGAACCGATTTTTTATACGGTCTATCCGCTGCAGTCAATGCATCATAAATATCCGCTATCGTCATGATCCTCGACTGCACAGGAATTTCAGAGCTTTCCGCACCGGTGGGATATCCTGAACCATCGAGTTTTTCATGGTGCTTGGCTGCAATCTGCGGCACATTTGCAAAATTACTCCCCCAAGGAATCTTACGAAGAAACTCGTAGGTATGCACCACATGATTTTGGATCTCGGTGAATTCTTCGCGTGTCAAGGAACCACGCGACACCGAGAGCGCTTTCAGCTCGTTCGCCAAGAGCAGCGGCTTTTTGGTATTTCCAGTGTTGTGATAGCACATGTTCGCAATATCTTTAAGCCTCTCAAACCCTCCTTGTTCGAGTACCGTGGGTTCATTGCACTTAAGAATGAATTCCAAATACTCATCTATCTGACGCAGCTTGGTCGAAAGAACCGCCTCTAGGATATCGGGGCTTGTTCCTGGCGGAAATTTTTCCGGATTATCATGGAGCTTCAACACCTCGCGTAGATGCTCAAGAACCAACGCAGTTCGTGCATGATCAAACCTTTCAAGTAAAAGCACCTGCTCCAGGGGGTAGAGTTTTTTTGATTTGACTAGAACTTCTTCTCGAACACCAAGTTTGCCAAAATCATGGAGGAGCGAGGCATACTCGATTTCCTTCAGCTGATCCTCGGTAAACTTGGTTTTGGCATAGGGCCCGACTGAAATTTGATCGACCAACTTGGCCGTCTCAAGCGTCAATACCGCAACCCGATGGGAATGACCGGAAGTTGTCGGATCCCGTTGTTCGATTGCAGTAACACTGGCGTGAACAAACCCCTCAAACAGCCGCTCCCGCTCCTCAGTGAGTAACGCATTTTCAAGGGCAATACCCGCCTGATGGGCGATGATTTCGGCGTATTCAACGGTCTCCGGATCAAAATGAAGAACATCGGTATCAAACTGGCTGCCCTTCAAGGTAGCAATACCCCGATGTTTGCGGTTGATCAATTGGATAACGCCAATCACGCGGTTCGAGATGTCAAACATCGGAACCGTAAGCATCGACCGACACTGGTAACCTATCCGCGCGTCCCAGCTGCGATCGTGCTGCGCATTGTAGGGATTCTTACTGCGATCAGCATCCAGTTTGTAGAGATCTGGAATATTGATGCTGGTTTGATGGATAACAGCATTGCCCACAATCGAGGTTTCGGAGATCGGGATCTTAAACTCCTGAAGGTTGAGATGGACTGACTCATTCTGAGTGATCTTAAAATGAATACTCCCGCTTGTTTCCTGTCCCAGACGCTCCACAACATAGATTGATCCCGCATCAGCGTTGCATATTTCTCGAGCTTTCTTAAGAATCAGTGATAAAAGCTTGTTGGTATCACGGATACCATTGAGTTCACGCGAGACCCGAAGAACATACTTGATCGAATCAGATGTCTCTTCGACCAACTTACTCGCATGACTGGACATGATCAGTTTTTTTTGCAGAGTTTCGTAGGACGCAAGGTAGTTGCTAGCCTGGGCGGCTGTGATCGGAAGGTTCAGAAAAACAACATGAGTGAGTCCGGCTAGCACCTCAGGCTGCTTTGTTTCGTTGGCGTCCATACAATAGACAATCAGATCAAACGTTTGAAGTTCTTCTACGATTGCAGAAAGGTTACTGAGAGCATTTCTTCCTATGACATGAAGCTTGATATCACTAGAGCTGAGCACTAAAGAGTGGTCATCAGGGGAATCTTTTTGATAGTGATTAAACCATTCCTTGCTAAGGATGGCCGCCTTGAGCTGGAGGTAGTCGGTTAGTGGAAGCTCGCTGCCATCGTCGCGCAAACTTTCTTCCAAGTTATGTGCCTGAGCGGTCATAATACAAACCAAAATGAGGAAGTTGGTCTTTCCTCTATTTTAGCGGATCGCGCGAATTAAATGGAAAATGATCTAGGCAAGACTTGCTGGCGGGGAAGGGGGCTAAAGAATGGCCCCCTATCGACCTTACTTGGCCTTGTTCACCGATTTTTTTAGCTCCAAGCCAGCTTTAAATACCGGAACGGTGCGAGCCGGGATTTTGATCTCTTCGCCGGTTTGTGGATTGCGACCAACACGAGCTTTTCTCTTGGAAATTTTGAAAGTACCAAAACCGATCAACCGAACACCTTCAGGCCTTTTGATGTTTTTTTCGACGACCGATGTGAACGCCGAAAGCAGTGCGTCGGTGTCAGCCTTGGTAGCTTCAGTCTCTTTTGCGATGGCATCAATCAATTCCGCTCGATTCATAGGATTACCTCCAGGTTATAAATGCTTCAGCATATGTAAGGGCAATTTTTGATACCCTATCGGCAATTTACAAAGACTGCAAGAACTTCCTCAATCCGCTGCGCGCTGACCAGCGATAGCACGTTTGCAAAGCTCGAAAAATTCGACCACGGCAGATTCGAGATCCGGTGACGATTTTTCAAGGCGGGCTAGGTTTTCAATCTTTCCTGCTACCTCACTGATCGCTGGGAAACCGTATCCACCAGCAGCACCACAAAGTTGATGGGAAATTTTTTGGATTTCAAGCCAAGAATTCTGGTCCAGAGCCCGGCGCAATTCATCCATCCGATAGGACAGTCGCCCTAAAAATTCGGGCACTATGGGACCTATCACCGGGTCATTTGCAAAATCAGAAACAAGCAGGTCGTTGTCATTCTCTTTCACAATGCGAGCCTCAGAATAAACATGCTTAGCGAGAGTTTTGACAAGCGTCATGGCATTGACCGGCTTGGCGAGGTAATCAATGCAACCTGAAGCCAGGCACTGGTCGCGTTCGTCGCGCATAGCATGAGCAGTAAGCGCGATGATCGGAATATTTTTGCCCAATGCCACGATCTGCCGAGACGCCTCGTAGCCATCCATGACCGGCATCTGAATGTCCATGAGAATCACATCGAACTGACCATTTTGAACCCGGCTCACAGCGGCAGCGCCATTTTCTGCCAAAGAAACGATTGCACCGCTTAGCGAGAGAAATCTCTGAATCAATATCTGGTTATCCACCCCATCTTCGACCAGTAAAACCCTCACCCCTTCTAGAAGATTTTGTTCGCAAAAATTGGGCATTGGACTGTGAGTAACCTCGGCGAAGGACCCCTCCAACCCAAGTATATCATTAGACATTTTTAATAATTTTAGAGCCTGTTCCCTTATTGTGGAGAGCCCGTTAACAACATCACTTTTATGAGGAACCTGAATGGAAATCAATTCCGTATAACCTAGAATCACGCTCAAGGGTGTCCTGATATCGTGACTCAGATTGGCGATGAATTTTCGTTTGGCATCAGCATTGGCATCTCCCGAATCAATCACCAGCTGAATCTGACCGCACTTGATCTCGCCTTTCTCATCAAAAGTCCAATCCGTCAAATATTCCCGGTTCATCTATCCCTTCCCTTAGCAAACGGTGATAACGCCAAAGAATCCCGGCGTAGTGGGTGCTGAAATCTTAACCGACCCGATCGCATAACGATTTTGTCATTTCTTGCCATCAAAATGACACTTTATCTCAAAATGCAATCGAACTTGTATCTAGGTTCGGATTTGACTAACCACTTTTAAGCAATACTGGTGCCAAGAAGAAAAACTCGTAGGTGGGCCTATGTAGACTTCGCGAAGTAATGATTTTGACCACCTGGCCGATGCTACGCTGAAACCCATTTGATACAGGTCAGCGCTTTTTCGTGACTTCCACTACCTTTCACGGTTCGTAGGGGTGAAAACGTCCCGTCCGATGAATAACCATGACTCCGGCATCTTCGAGATCCTTTTTATAGGTAGCCAATTGTTTACCTGATCCAGGGAAGTCTACACAGTCGTTGGCTCCAAAAAACAACGCCAGTGGCGCCAGTTTTTTGACCAGCCTTAAGTGATAGGGATTGGCGCTGGGCTCAGCCTGATTGATCAATGGAAAAGTTCGAATCGGTGCAATGATATTTGGAATGTTGACCAAACTCATCCGGCTGACAGCAACCGCACGCAAGAACTCAGCCGGCGAGATGCTGGCGTCGAGCGCCGCCTCTACCTTGATGCCTAAGAGCCCATGAGTTGTCGCCTGGATCTGATTATAGGTATCGATGCGACTTAAAAAATGATCCCAGAACAGCCCGCCACGTCCATGGTAAGGCGCAGCAAGCTCAAGTTTTCCAACGGTTGCTATGTCGAGCTTGTGAAAGATCGTGTGCGTGTTGGCGATTTCTGAATTAGTCAGGTCATCTTCAGCTTCAAAGGACGAACTTTCGATGCTGGAAACCCCAAAATCCTTAAGGATTTTGCCAAGTTTCATCAGAGAGATCCCCTCTTGACGAGCCAGCTGCCAAAGCCCCTTGATACCTAAAATGATGAGCTCGGCTTCGCTATTGGCCGCACGCGCTTCCTGAAGGACGGTTTTAAGATCCCCCAATTTTATAGGAATCTCGCCAGAACGTCCCACATCAATCATCAGCACGGAAGGTGCACCTTTAAGGCCTGAAAGTCGCACGAGGTCTTTGTCAGCAACCGACAGTTGATCTGCGGAAATATAGGCATGCGGGCAGAGAATGCCAATTTGATATGGATTCATGAGCCGGGCCTTGGTCGCCTGAGCGCAGGTGCCAAGCGACATGAGAGAAGCTTCGGCACAGATATGCGCGCGTTCGGCGGGACTTACCTCGCCACCATGCAGCGCCTTGAACATCAGATTCACTGACATTTGAACCTGTGGCTTGGATGTTACAGGGGAGATCGGTTTAAACTCACTATCACGCTCGCACGGCTTGAATTGGGCTTTTTCGATCAATGACCGGACCTCTTCGCGGTTCATCGAGCGAAACGGACGCGCACCAGCGATGCGTGAGTTGTTCTCATTGGACAAACTACCTTCAAGATCATTCGCACCAAACGACAACGCAAGCTGAGCCAGATTGCTGCTCAATCGACCCCACGGCGCCCGAATATTGGGAATATTGTCTAGAAACAGCCGCGCTATAGCAATCGTGCGCAAATCATCGATAACGCTTTGCGGATGCGCTTCGAAGTGATTCTCCTCAAGCCTCTGGTTGATCGGGATAAAACTTTGAAACCCAGCGGTCTCATCCTGCAAGGCGCGGATATCGATAAGGTGCGCCATGCGAGGTTCAATTGATTCGTGCGAACTGTACCTCAGCGTCGCATCAGACTTGATACCTGCCCGGTGAGCTAGCCTGTGTGTCTCAAGCCAGATCTTGCCCGGCAAATTTCTGATCTTATCCGACTCTTTATCCGACTCTTTATCCGACTCTTTATCCGAGTCTCCCGCATGAAGCGGAGCTTTAAGGCTCCTTCCCTCGAAGGCGGAGAGTCCCGCTGCTTTTAATTTGATCAGAATCGAGGTTGCATCAATTCCGGTGAACGCCTCGTATTTGAGAATCTGCCCAGCCGAAAGAGCCCGGATGCCGCATGAAGGAAAACGCTCTTTGAGCGCTCCGATGAGGGCGCAGAGTCTCGTGAGCGGCAAGGCCTCGGGATGGATCGAGACCAGACGAATTTCTCGAGTTGAAGGACTGATGAGCTGCTCAGCATAGTTCAGCATGCCGGCCAGGAACGACGCCTCACAATCAGGATCGTCCGACGCAGAGAGTTTAGCGCGGAGGTATTTGTGCTCATGAAAATAAACGATACCTTGATTAACCCGGCGGTTCACGATTTCGGCAAGATAACCGAGACTGATAATATCCTGCTCGGCAAACAGCGCCCGCAGATCATCAACATCAAGCCGCGCTTCACCATGAATTTTTTCGATCAGCTCCTTAGAAAGCGACACAAGTCTCTCCCGATCGTGGCTGAGATAAACATTGGGGCAATCCCCCTCTTATAGCGCAATAGTAGCGAATTAGCATTGGATTTCGCACGGGAGCCAATTTGAAAGGAGCGATCAACCCCCGACCACCGGAGCGTATCGGGCATACGTGAGGATGATTTTTGTGCCCGCAACGCAGTGC
>CAZOSN010000046.1:0-26491 GCA_964582405.1 uncultured Oligoflexales bacterium
GGCCATCGATCAAGCAGCCGCCTTCAACGATCTTGAGCTCACGGCAGATATCGAGTACCGCAGAGCACTCGGTTGCCGACCTCTTGGCCATGCGATAAAAGCGAGCCTTATCTCCCTTCGAGAACTCGCCCGCGCCTTCAGCGATGTTTAAAGTAATGGATACCGAAGCGCGATGGAGTTGGTCTGCTAAATGGGATCTTCCCGAAGGAAAGGCTTCGTTGGTGAGCCCAGCCATTACAACGAATTTGAGGGAAACCTGGTAAACTTCAAGGCGTTCATGGTCGAAATGCAAATGATCTCCCAAAAGTGATACCTATAGCAAGCGATGGCGAGGTTGTAGTTCAGGATGGTCAACAAAAAAACAATATTTACAAGGTATTAAAAAAAATACATTCATAAACTTATTTTTGTGTTGCTTTGAGCCGTGCCGTAATTTAAGAAACATAGCCAGTATCTTAATCCAACGACTTGGACGAGGCCATTCATGTCAATGCTAAGACGCAAATCCGCCATCTTCTTTCTCTTTGCTGCTTTCGCGCTTCTCGCCGGGGCGACATCATCCGATAGCCTCGCGCAATCTATGGACTACACGTCTCAACTCGCAGACCGACAGACTTTTTTGAGATTCTCTGGTCGCATGCCCGGAATTCCTTCCCGCGCCGTAAAATTCACCGTCGATCTCTTGGACCAGAATAGGATTTATTTTCAGGATACTGGCAAATACGATTTCCATTACCCTTTTTTGAAGAACAATATTCCTCGCTATAAGACTGCCTCGTTTCAACAGTACGCTGACGCGATCTATGGAAGTGATCTTGCAGCGGGAATATTGCTGTACTCAGAAACCTATACCTTATCGGAGTCGGCCACTCCCGGAACCCTAGCCTTTGAATTGTATATGGGAGAGCCTGGCCAACCGATCAATGCAGAAACCATTACTGCAAACTTTGAAAAAGTGCGCGTCACATTCGAGGCCTTGATGGCTCATGCTACGTTTGCTCAAGGAAAAATTGGCATTTCGCTTCCTATGCCATTGCGTTTCAATCCCGTGGTACGCAAGCTACTGACGGAAGCTAGGATCACGGCTATTTGGCAAGGCGCGCGATACGAAAAAGAATTTCTGGGGGCCCAGGACACGGCCATCTACAATGTGGCCGAATCTTATGGCTATCTTAAGTCAATCACCACAGAACAGCTGCAGCAAGATCGCTATAGTGATCGAGACATTCTCATTTTCGATTTCATTCCTCTTGATATTGGTCCACTTGCTGGCGTCATCAGCACCTATCCCCAAGTCCCATACTCGCATATCATGATGCGTGCTATTAACATGAATATTCCCGATATCTACATCTCGAAGGCGAGAGAGAACGCGACGATTACAAAATATCTAGGTCAACTCGTGCGCTTTACAACGAGATCAGATGGCACCTACTCAATAGAAGGGGCCGATACGCTGGGTCAGGTCAAGCTTTCCGAGGCTGCAGAAGCCTATTTTCAGGCACGGCATCCGAAAGTTGAGATTCCAGCTGCGGATTTGACGACCTTAACCCTTAAGGTCTGGACTGAGGCCGGGAGTAATTCCCGAAGCGAGGCGAAGACTTACGGAGCGAAAGGCGCAAATTTCGCTTTCCTTGATGAAGCGTTAAGCGAGAGCGGGATCAATCGCAAGCTTTACCAGGGCGGATTTTTAGTTCCGTTTGCGTACTATGATAGGCATTTGAATAACCCCCTAACTGCAAAAGTTTGCGCCAGTGCAAACAAAAAGTGTATCGAAGCGACGGGTCTTACCTGCGAGACCATATTCGCGTCGTGCACTGCTGCAGTAGGTCTCCCTCTTTCTACCTTGGTAAGCCATGTTCAGAGTCAACGCGTGCAAATGGCAAAAGACTCCGACCTGAGGAGGCAAAACCTAGCATTCCTAAGGCAGGCTATCGCAAAGACCAAAGTTGACAAAGGATTTCTTTCGGAAGTCAAAAAACTCATAAGCAAATCCTATGCTCCGACCCGCCGCATCCGATTTCGCTCTTCAACCAATGCTGAGGATCTTGCTGGCCTAAGTGGCGCCGGCCTCTATGAATCCAAGTCGGGTTGTATGGCCGATGACATGCGCGAAGATAGCCAGGGTCCCTCGGCATGCTCGACAACTGTGGAATTAGAGCGCACTCGCGAACTGATCAACTATTTGGAGGCGCAGTCGATCCCTGATACTTCTCTGATCGAAGATCTGCGCAAAAAATTGAATTCCGATAGGGATGAAGTCGGCGAGGCGATTGCAAAGGTCTATGCCAGCCTGTGGACAGATCGAGCCTACAAATCACGCGAATTCTATGGAATCGATCACAGCGAAGTAAAAATGGCAATCCTAGCGCATCCCGCTTTTCAAGACGAAAACGCCAACGGAGTGGTGGTTGTCGAACCCCAAGGACAAGATGGCTTCCGAGTCTATGTTTCTGTTCAGATCCGCGACATCTCGGTCACCAACCCAGAATTTCGCGGAGCCGAGCCAGAGGTCACCGAACTCGCTTTCAATCCTGCAGATGACAGTCTTGTGATAAAACGCATTCAGTCGTCATCATTGGCTGATGGCGCACTCCTGAATCCAACGCAACTTAAATCTTTGGCCGAGCAAGTTGCAACGGTCTACAAAGCGTTTAAGTCCGACCCTAGAAATAATGAAAAACTCGACAAGCTTGACGTCGAGATAATCGTGGACAGCGATGGCAAGGTTCAAATCAAACAAGCGCGACCGCTTCCCGATGGTAAGGAATCGCAAAACTAAAGGCTAAGCCCCCCTATTCTGGATTTTTTATCCGTACCTGCCAGCTCACACGGCGGAATTTGCCGCTTGCGGCCTATATTCTTTGACCTGCAGGTTTTTAACGATAGGAGATAGCTGGGGTGCCCCGATAACCCAGAGTTGGTGAATCGCACGAGTCGCAGCAACGTGCATCTTGCGCCGCGAATCGATCGAATTGGGATAAGACTGCGGAGAGCCGTCAGGGATAATGACATAGTCGAATTCTAGGCCCTTAACTTGATCCACCGAGGTAACATCAATACCAGGGAAGAAAGAAAAATCCCCCCCCTCTACCAGACGAATTTTTGGAGTATCCTTTAGCGCACTAAAGACAAATTGCGCCTTACGCCAATCTTTTGCGATCACAGCCACCGTGGCCTTGGGTTCTTCGAGCATGAGGTCAATCAACGACTCAGCCAGTATCAGAAGCGCCTGCCCCTCATTTTGATAGGTCGTGCAGATCACAGGAGAACCAGTTTTTTTTGACATTGGAGTCCTATGATTTCCTATTCCGCCAAGAAGCCCGTGGGCAAATTCATTGATGGGTTCTGTCGAACGATAGGTGTTAAGCAAAGTGTGTTCCTTGATTCCTCTGACCCCAAGGTGAGCGGCATGACTGGACCAATCCGTAAAATACGAAGTCTCATCGACAATTTGGACAAAATCGCCTGCTATGCTTTGCGACGCGTCAGAGAGAAGCCCTTGCTTCAAGACGCCAAGTTCTAAGGGGCAAAAATCCTGCGTTTCGTCGATGAACAAGTAACGCCAGGGCTTGCCGATTCTGATACTCCCCTCGCCAAAGGCTAGTTCAAGCCATGTGAAAAGTAATGAGAAATCTTCGCTGTCGGCAGAGCCAAGCAATGGATCGTCTTTTAACTCTTTAATGAGACTCGTGCCATCTAACATTTCTAGCCTGTCGTCATCGATGCCCTCAAAATCCTCTTCATCTTCCTGACCAAGCCCAAGTTGAAGAGCCGTATGCACCAACACATCGTCGATATCACGGGCACCAATAAAACCGTTGGAACGTTCCCCCACAAATTCAAGATGAGCGCGATGCATCAGAAGATCGCCTTTTACAGCTTGAAAATCGCGAAGCTCAGTTTTGAGTCGCTCATAAAAATTCCGAATCACCTTTTGCCGAGATTTATTCTTGGTCAAGCCGAGATGATAATTTTTCAGCACGTCGAGCATGAGACCATAAGGTTTTGACCTATGCTTCGTCAGGTGACTTAACACCTCTTCTGCGCCCGAGAATTTGGAACGGATTAAATCAGCGAGCTTATCCTTGCGCTCATCAAGGACTTTTTCGATCACCCCCCGCATCGACGGGTGGCGCTTAAATTTTAGCGCGGCATAGGGAGGTTCCGCGCAGAGCTTGAGGGGCACCTTGGAAAAGTTCATCAATGCAAGGCGCTCGATCCATTTCGCGAAATTTAAAACCTGAACCCGCCCAAGGCCAAGGTTCTGCAAGAATTTGGCACTGAGGCGCCTCAAACCTTCTTCAGGAACCATAACCGCCGCACTATCCTCGGAAACATGTGCTGGATTCTGACTGAGTTGACTTGCCAACCGATAGATCCCTACCGTGGTTTTGCCGCTGCCTGCGGCCCCGAGGATCAGAATCGATTCGTTCAGCGATTGATCCAAAACCGCATACTGCTCGCGATCAAGCAGCGCTGCAATCTCGAGCTTTAGTCCTTCCGTCTCACGGGTACCGAGCCTAGCCATTCGGGTTGCGGCCCCTTCGCCACCGCTCAGGCGTGGCCGAGCCCCGCGCGGATTGTTCTGCCAAGAATCGAGTGCTTTTTGATAACTGCGTTCACCCGCCATGATTCCAACAAGCGCACCATCCTGAAACGTAACGATATTTCGTTGCAGAACCACTCCCATAGCCAATCGCCCCGGCAATCGTTCTTCGAATGTATCGCCCACTCGGTATTTAAAAAAAACCTTGGCAATCGGAGCGCTTTTCCAGTCGATGATCGGCAGAGTTCCGGCCAAGAAAGTACGCTGGCCGATCAAAATATCCTTTTTTATACCCCCCTCTTCAATGACCATATGCGCAAAGTAGGGGGCGGCGGGATTTGGCAGACCTTGGCCTTCCGCGCGTTCGATCAATGCTTTGGCGCTCGCGATTTGATCAAGCAAGGCGGGCAGATCGGATTCTTTTGCGTTTGTTGCCTCATCGCGAAGTTCTTGGACAAGCTGATGGACCTTGGAAAGATTAGGACCTCCATCGCTCGACGACTGCTGAATCTCGGCGATCGACTGCGCCGCCAACTCTTCTTCGCGCCTAATCAGTTGAATCTCATCTTGGGTAAGTCCTGCGTTCATAACTCTCCCGACGCAACTTGAGTCTGTCGTCAACCTATCGATTTTAGCGTGCCTCAGGCTTGAAATGGCTGCAAGGAAAGGTTTTTAATCTTGCGCAGACGTCCCGCGATTTTGAAAACCTTGATTCCGCAAACGTTCCACATGACAGTGCCCCGGAATCGACAATTGGTGACACACGTTTAAGCCGACATTTTTTAAACAGCTCTCAGAACCCTAAACTACCAATCGGATCCGTATGCGAATCATTAAGGTTTATGCCAAACGAAATCGATCCGCCATCAAAAGGCCTTTGGCCATCAAACTCTTCAAACGATTTGTTTCCGATATACCGGCAAGCGCCAACCTTAAAGCTAAAGTGGAGGTATTGGTTGGTAAAGACAGCGTAACCCAAATAGAGACTGGCTCCTTTAAAGCTATGACGATTGTTGACATCGCCTCCTTTTACCCATAGCCTTCCGCCTTCAACCGATCCACCCAAAATAAACGAGGAATGATGCCACTCCTCATCAAGGCCAACGGCTTCCGATTCAATGCGATAGCTCGGTTGTCCATGCACATCTGGTTTGTAATTGTAAAACCTTCGAAACACGCCCGTCAAACCATGAAAGAACTCACCGGCATGAAGCCCCCAGGTCACCTTGTTAAAGCCGCCTTTGGTATCTTTGGGACGCGATAGAAAATAGGATTGCCCAGCATCTCCGCGCAAGAAATAGCTATCGAACCAGCGATTCTGAACTGCCTCTTCGGCTTGAGCGAGCAAACTTGGTCCAAAGCCGAAGAGAGCCAGCGCTATATTCGGCCAACGCCGCACACGGGCCCTCCACAAATAAAGAGGTTACTTGACGGCAGGCTCTAAGATACCTGCAGTAATCGGACCTGCCATTTTGCTGAACTTGTTGGGTGCCTTGACCAGCTGAATGACTCGGTCCATAAGCTCGGTAGCCCGCTCAGGATGATCCCGCTCGCGACCTTTGAGTCTCACGACTACCTTCACCTTGTCACCGCGCTCGAGGAATTTATCGATACTGCGAACTTTGGTCTCAAGATCGTGGATCGAAATATTCGCCTTGAGTTGAATTTCTTTGAGTTCCGACCTGCGTTTTTTCTTTTGGACTTGTTTGACTTTTTTCTTTTCAAACATGAGCTTGTTATAGTCTTGGATGCGGACCACGAGAGGCACAGCATCATCATCGCTCACTTGCACCAGGTTCAACCCGACTTCTTCCGCTTGACGCCAAGCGTCTAATGCCGTCACGATATCGTTCTTGCCTTCACCTACCAATCTGACATTACCGAGTGATCGAATATCCGCGAGATTTAAAACTTTCAAAAAAAACTATCTCCTATCGATATTTTCAATGCGACTGATCCCCGTAAAACGGACTTAGCTCAGACTTTAGTAGTATATATCTAGGGTAATCCTCTTCTGCAAGAACACTTTTTGTTGAGTGTCCTATCAGACGCGGTTTGGACCGGGGCGTTTGGGCGGTTTTTTCTTGCGCTCAAGCGCCAGGGCCAGATCATTGTCCAGGGCATCCGCGACAAGCTGCGGGTCGAGGGAGTTAAATACAAATAAAATCCGCCCCTTACTCTGCTTGGATTTTAGACTTAAAATATTCTGAACCGTCTTGTACCCTAAGGTATCGATCAGTTTATCCTTCTGCGCTTCCGTCAGGTCTCGCCCGACGGGAAGATCACCAGGAAGATTTCTCAGCAAGTCAGAAACCTGATCTTTCATAACGACACCTCGGCATAGGCACCGGGATAGAATAGCACAAGGACAACCGATATGAGCGACGCATTTAAATCTGATGATCCTATTTTTCAAAAAATCCGAATCGGACCTCATGCGTTCCCGGGAATCTGGCAATATATGCTGCCCAGCGAAATTCTAACCATGGACACTCCTGAGGAGCGACTTTCCACCTGCATGAGTTGCCCCAAGGTGCGCGATGATGGATTTTTACCCGATTACCGCTGCTGCACCTACCACCCTCGCATTCCAAATTTTTCATTAGGTTTGGCCCTTCAGACGGCTGACGGCAAACGCGGAATCGCCAAGGCAAAAACCATGCAAATGCTGACGCCCGAGGGAATGGCGCAAAGCCCCAAGCAATACATGGACTACCTGGAAAACCTCAAAGGCGATGCATTTGGTATCAGCACGAAGGTCCAATGCCCCATGCTGGAGGAATCCACGGGCTTTTGCAATGTCCATGCTTTTCGCAACAGCGTTTGTTCGACTTTTTTCTGTCACAACGATCATGGTAGCACCGGCGAAAATTTCTGGGGCAAATTTCAGGGGCTCGTGGCCCAGATTGAAATCGCCTTGAGCCAGTGGTGCATGACCAAATTAGGGATTCCGCTCAACGAGTACGTTGATGTGTTCGCTTTTCTCTCGCAAAAAATCGATCAAGTTTCTGATCCAAAAAAGGGTGGCTTTAGCAGTAAGGCGCTCAAGATGCTTTGGGGCAGCTACTTTGGTCGCGAGGAGGAATTTTTCGCAAGTTGCGCAAAACTCATCTCCGATCACCGCGAGGTATTGTGGGAAATAGCAAATGAATTTGACATTGTTGATGCTCAAGCTTTTGACATCGCCCTCCTTCGCAGCGTCCCCAAATCCCTCCGAGACCAGGTCGATGAAGCCGACTGGGAAGTCGGCGGGGTAGCGCTCCGGCCAAATGAAATGTGGAACGATCTAAGGCGCAGCTATGCTAAACTCTGGTCGCTGCCGACCAAAGCCGTCAAATTATCAAATCTTGTCAGCATCAACAGCAACCCACTCAAGCTGCAGCGCGACATGGATAATCAGGACAAACCCTACCTTTTGACCAAACACGGAGACACAGGCCTCGCGCTTTTTCTTACCCGTGCGGAAGTCGATCTCTTGCAGGAATTCAGCAATCCCCGAGCTATAACCGCAGACTTGCTTATGAGCACCAAGGCACGGGCGGTGCCAACGCCAAAGCGTTTTTTGGCGGAAGCTCTCGGTCGCAGAATTTTGATATAATCGAATATACCGAGCGCGGTCACGATCTGAGCTTTTGAGGGGATTTTTTGGTTTCCGTTGACGCCGGCCATGTCGTCAGTAGCTGCCTCAAAAGCTCAGATTGTGACCGCGCTCAGAATAAATCACGTCACCATTTTCTTGCGACTCAAAAGGAATTTTAAGGATGCCCGAACGCTATCGGCATCATAACCCCACCTCCGTTCGAGATTCTCGTACGAATGTTTGGCCAAATTGAGTTCATCTTCAGAGCAGGTCGCGGCTAGGTCCGTTCCCATGGCCAGCATTGCTTTGAAATTTTTCTCGACAATTTGCTGACGATCCTCGTGATAGAACTCCTGAATCGCCTTGAGGTACTCACCAAAGACCTCGGTGATTTTGACTTCTTTACCAGGATTATCGATCTTGAACGCCGCTATTTTACCCAAGAGATTGTCGCGATGCCGTTCGACCGATCCAGTTATTTTGATAATCTCTTCGACCCTCTTAAGAAGATCGAGATTGGGTTTCTCGTACTGGCCTGTCGCCTTGTTGTAGATGTTTTCTTTTTTAACCGTGGCCACCACATTAGAGATATAGCGACTCAAAAGGCTCTCGTATTCAAAATCGGAGACTAGCTCCATGGACAGCATGACCTCATGCTCAAAAATCTCGCAGAAAATCTCTTTGAGACTCTCGATATAGATATGAGGCTGATGATATTTGCCGCGAGGCTCTAGTTGTAAGAATTCGTAGGCAGTCCGATCCTTAACGATCTTTGAGAGTTCATCAAAAATACACATGGGAGTAAGCGTGGTATGCTCGCGTGCCTGAACAGCGCGATAAAGGATCGACCGAATTTCTCGTGGCGATGCTCCAAAGCGCCCCTCGTAAACAATGGTCCCTTGCGACTCACCCAATATCTTGCGCCTTAAATCTTTAAGCAGGGTCTCCTCGTGCGGCTTAAAGAAATTCGCAAGCGATTTACCTTCATAGAGGTAAGCCTTAGATACCGGCTCCAGCCGGGAAATCAAAGAACGTACCTTGCTATCGTAGTATTCGGGATCGGGCTGACGAAGCCTAGTCAAGACCGCCCAGAGCGCTAGCAGCTCTACCGTGTGCGGAGCTATTGGCTTGGACTGCGCAAGGATCACCATATCGCTCTTGTATATCTGAGCCTCATCGCGGGCATTCAGTAGGTAAGGTGCCGTGATAAGCTCGAATCGGCTTCGGAACGATGCAAAATCGGGCATAGTTTTAAAAGCATCGAGGTGCTTTTCGTTGGTCGTGGCAAAGAAAACCGTATCGAGGTTGGTCATTGAAGTCGAAAGGTTGATCGTTCCCTTTTCGACGGTCGTGAGCAGGTACTTGAACGCCTCCACGGGCCGTTTCAATAAGTCGGAGTACTCGAGGACGCCCCGGTTAGCTTCAACCAGCGGGCCCATGGCCTCGTGGAAACTAATATTGTGCAGCACTGACGGCAGATTCGCGATACTGCGGTCCATCGTCAGTTGCTTTTCGCCAGCATCGATCGACATCTGTGGTTCGACCGTCGAAAAACCAATTCGGTACTGTTTTGAAAAGAAGAAACGTTCTACCTGGACATGACGATAGACCAGAGAATAGTCGCCATCATAGGCATTGAGGAGTTGCTGGAGAATCTCCTGATTGCGCTTTGACAGGCCAGACAGGATCAGATGTGGCGGAAGTTCGACATCCTTGGGATCAGTGTTATTTTTCTTGGCGATGATCTCTTTGAGCCAGGTAACGCGTTGCTCAAGCGGTATAAGATAAATCGGATTTTCCCGAAACTCTGACATCACTTTGGCTGCTATCTTGTGTTCATCAAGGTTTGCGTAGGATTGGAGGAAGCGCTCGGATCCCGATCCTCTGGTGTGTCCAAAACCCAGCGGCCCAGATTCGCCATAAGCGCGTGGCTGATCCGATTTATCGATCGGGAAAATCCAGTTAAATTTATAGATTGCCCCAACGTCGGTTTCAGAATAGACCCGCATGGCGCGCATGATCGATTCAATCATCGAGGTCTTGGCCGTTCCGTTAGGACCATGGAGCAAAACGAGCTTATTGGAGTAGCCCTGCTTTACAAAAGTTGACAACACCCGATAAATCTCGTTTTGAACCTCCTCGGACCCAATGATAGGCACGTCCCGGTCGGTGCCGATGTCGAACAACTTCCAACGCAAAATTGCGTTTTTCTCGTCCGTCTTAGGATAGGATCCAAAATGATCAAAGGTGTCCCTTAGGTAGGCGGCGGCGTTGCGGAGCAGGCGTTGGGGATCTTCGGCGACAAGATCGATGAAACCAGAGAAGGGTAATATCGTCTTGCGGTCACGAAATTGAATTTTGCCTTTTTCGGTGATGCTCTGTAGCAATTGTTCTGAATAACTCATAATCTAGCTCCCCCGCATCCTTCTCATGATCCAACTGCCATGCTGGTGTCCGTGACGATTTTTAGGGTTGGCCCAAAATCCTTCCTGACAAGGTACTAGGATAGCGCGTTCAGTAGTTGATGTCTTTGAAATTTATACACAACTTTGAAGTTTAGGAATCACTCATCAGACCACGCAACCCATGCCATAACCCCAACGACTGATTATCATCAAACTGTTTGCTTCCGTTCTAGTTTAATATTTGTTAGGATTTAGTCAAAATTTCCACAATAACAAAGTTGAACAGGGAGACACGATCATCCATGCAAAAGGTTTTCGTACTCGATACCAATGTTCTCCTCGCCAATCCACGCGCTATTTTCAAATTCGACGACAATGACGTCGTTATTCCGATTTCAGTCATTGAGGAGATCGACTCATTCAAAAAAGACCAAAGCGATATAGGCCGCAACGCCCGCGAGGTATCGAGGATATTGGATAGGCTTCGCGCGCACGGTACTCTATCTTCGGGGATCGCGCTGTTTCCAGAGCGGGCTGATTCAGGACAACTTTTTGTTTACCTCGGCCACGATATGTCGATCCTTCCTGAACTGTTGAATAACAATGTTGACAATCATATCCTCGCGATCAGCCTAAGTTTGCAAAAGCAATACGGCAGCAACAAGCGCGTGGTGATTATCACCCGCGACACCAACCTCAGGATCAAAGCGGATGCATTCGGACTGGAGGCTGAGGATTTCGAAGCCGACAATATCAAGATTGACGAACGCTACACGGGCGTCGTTCGAGTCGGAGTCCCGGCTGCCGCGATCAATGACTTTTACGTCAGCCGCGAAATGAAAATTGAGGATCAAGAGTTTTTTCCCAACCAGTTCGTCATCCTTGAAGATCTTGAAGATGCGAGTCAATTTGTTTATGGACTCTACGACGGGACGGACGACTCTATTAAAATGCTTGAGCCATCGACCGAAGGAGTTTGGGGAGTATTCCCGCGCAATATCGAGCAGACTTTTGCGCTCGATGCGTTGCTCAATGATTCGATTCAGCTGGTTACTATTTCGGGAGCAGCAGGTACTGGCAAAACACTCTTAGCCATTGCAGCAGGTTTAGTTAAAACTACTGACGAAGATATCTACAACAAACTCCTTGTCTCTCGCCCAATTTTCCCTCTTGGTCGCGATATCGGATTTCTTCCCGGGGATATTGATGAGAAGCTTAATCCATGGATGCAGCCGATTTTTGACAACCTTGAGCTTCTTCTCGGAGGCAACATGGGCGCGCGCGGCAAACGCATGATGGGCAAGAGCTACCAAGAATTGATCAATCAGGGCATGTTGGCTGTCGAACCGTTGACCTATATCCGGGGTCGCTCAATTCCAAACCAATACTTCGTGGTCGATGAAGCTCAGAATCTAACACCTCACGAAATCAAGACAATCTTGACCCGCGCGGGTGAGGGCACCAAGATCGTATTAACGGGCGATCCCTACCAGATCGATAATCCCTACTTGGATTCGCAGAACAATGGCCTGACCTATGTTATCGAGCGATTTAAGGGCGACTCGCTTTCGACACATATTACGCTCAAAAAAGGCGAGCGAAGTGAACTAGCCACTAAAGCTGCGCAGTTGCTTTAACTCAGAAAGGTGATTGAGGCGGTTTCTCTGCCGCCTGTTTTGGCTCTTTTTCTACGCTAGGCTTTGGCGCAGGCCGATAAAAGAGTCCGCCTGCAGAGAAGGCTTCCCATATCCACCGCACCCACCTGGATGTGGCATAAGCAAACCACAAGGCCCACGCTAGCATAAAGCCACGGTAGACTAATATAGGTACCGACATAACGAAAGATGTCGGTAGCAAGGTACCATTGCGATCCTGAAACCAACGCAGAGCATGAGAGGTTGATTCAAATCCCCGAATCACCATATTCGGTTCGGACATGAGACCTGTTAAGAGCACTACGTAAATGATGCCCAGGGCTGTATTGGCAGCGGCCAAAACCACAAGCTGAGCAAGGTTGAAATACCAACCCTTAAAGGAAGCATGAAAGCGCTGTTTTAACGCCACAACGCCAAACCAAATAATAAGCCCAGCCGTCGCGTAAAAGTCTATATTGGCTGTTCCTAACGCGAGAAGCACCCAATGATGGGTTCGAAGCGGCCAGACATGAATTCTTCCCAGCGCAACAGCCAACACCAGAAGCACAATCAATTCCCCCCAAAACAACACGGCAGGACCCAAGATCGGACCATGCGTCCAGAGAGTCCAGCGCTCCGGCATATTAACGACCAGAGTATGGTTGACATTGGTAACGCCGAGATCGATCGCCGACGTGGTGTACATATTGGAGATGCCGCGATCCTCGCGAAATTTTATCGCCACTTTTTGTGGTCCGGACTGGATAGGAAAAGTCAGTTGATTGTTTTTAAGTTTTATATTCTGGACGACACCATTGATCATGAAATTCTGCAGCTCAACGCCCGACGCAAACGTAATCGTGTGCCTTCCACTGCGACTTGTTCGTAAGTTAAACGACAGCTCGCCATCAGTAGATCGCTTACCTGGCGTTAAGGTGAGCTGGCTGCTATCGATCGTCACCGATTGCCCATCGGCGCCTTTTGGTTTGGTTATGGTAAGATTTAACTCTTCCCCAGGCCATGGGGACCAGGCCGGTGACCAGCTGCCTTGAGGCTGCTGCACGGTGGGTGCAATTCCTTCAAAACTCACATGCCACAACGGCGAAATCACAAAAATCCAATTTTCATGCGTTCTCGGCGTATTCGAGGCCTTAAACCGCAGATGCTCCTCCATTTTCAGTATAGAGTCAAAGGATCTTTCTTCCTCCCGTCCAAATTCAACGACAGCTTGATCACCCTGCCGCTTGACGCTTTCCGTTACGATTGCCTCGTCAGGAAGGAGGCTGATCAACACATTGACTGGATCACGCGATTGGCCTTCCCGCGTGATGGTCGTCGTGATACGCCAGTCAAGATCAAACCGCACCGCGCGCTCTATTTTAAAATGTGGTGGCAATTGAGCGGCGGTCCCCGTGAATTTATCCTTCTCGGGCGAAGCGGAATCTTTGGTGTTTCTTGTCAGTAGGATGTGGGACGACTGCATCGTATGATCTTCAACCCCAGAAGCCTCCCAGCCCTCCGCCTTGATCGTCACATGGTGGGGAACCGAAGGAAACATCAAACTCGCCTTGTTGGCTGTAAGCCGACCTTTTAACACCACCTCATGCGAACCGTAGGGTAGATATACAGCGATTCCGCGATCCAGATTACTGGTGTAAAAAAATCGTAAGGCTTCTTTGCCTAACAAGACCTCGTCAATAATGACCCCCTCTTGCTCCATAGGTAACGGCAAATACAAAGGATAGGCGGCGTGAGCCGTCAGCGTAATCGTAAGATCTTGAACTCCCGCATCAATCTTGGCTTCTTCGATTTGACCACACTGATTAAAACAACTTGGCCACGAAGTTAGCCGCTCTTTGATTTCGTGCAGCATTTCTTTGCTGGGTATTTCAGCCGAGGCCGACCGAGGCAAACTCACCGCGGACCAAGCAAGCAAAAGTAGAACTACGTTCTTGCTAAAGAAATTTAAGCGAAACCCAATTTTTTTCGCGGCCTTGCGATCGAAAATCATTTCAAAGGCCATCGTTAGAATCACAAGCCATAGCGCCGAGCAAACCATAGCAACGATGCGATTAAACCATGGCGGCGTCACGTAAATGGACCAGGCCTGACTCTGCGCAACAGGCCCATCCCAGACGAGCGTCATCTGCCGCCAGTTCCAATCAGGCAAACCCAAACCAGTCTGAACTATCAGACTGGGATCCTTTTGAACAAAGGCTTTCTGGTTTTTGTTCGTTCCGTAGGATTTAGACTTGGATAGCTCCCGCCGCACTTTTCCGTAAGATTCATCGGCCTTCGCTTTCTGCTGAACAGGTGCCATGGCAGCCGGCGCCGGCAGCACATTTTCTTCGGCGACTTCGTTCTGCTGAGAATCCAATTGGTCGATATCGTCCGATTGAACCGCACCAGATTGAGTTTGCTGCACCCGGAATGAAGCACCAGAAAAGGATTTATCTAGCTGTGGGTACAGGTTGTTTCTGACATAACTGATCAAAAATGGCAGAACGACAAGACTAAATGCGCCGATCGAGGCATATCTGTAGAAAGCATTGATTTTGAAAAACACCCCCTCTCGCACAACGAGCGCCACAGCTTTGCCCGCTATCAGAGCCAACCAGATCCAATGCGGCGCTTGGGGTTCGTGCCAAGTCAAACTAATGGCGATTGCCGCAACAGCAGCATAACGCCACCCCCACAATTTGAAAATTGCCTGAACGATGATAAAGACCATGAAAAGATCAAATAGAGTCCACTGATTGATCCAGGCTCCCCGCAAGGCATCCATCCCGGTACCATGCCACACACGCCATCCAGGCGGAATATTCAAGACCCCCGAAACACTCCTGAAGTCCTGGTCCCATCCCAAGCTCTTGGCCCGTCCCGCAGACCCAAGCCTGCTTTCGGCAGAGAGATTAAGCTGACGTGTGCGAACCTCGACGCCACGGGCCCCTTCGTCGGCCACAGTAATGTATTGGTCCTCGCCCTGAATCGCAACGCGCCCGAGTTCATAAGGTGCCCTAAGATTGAGACGAAAGTCCCGGTTGATTGTGCCGGATACCAAATCTCTTATGGAATAGCCGCCACCATCAAAATCAAGCCAAAGTTCTCTTTTTAAACTCAGATCGTTGGGATCTGAGACATCCTGACCAACCCGAACAATTTCTATCTCCAAGGCCTGAGTCGGAATCATCAAATAAGCTGGGAGTGCCTTCCAGTCTTGCGGCAAATGCGTATTGCGGGCATCGATCGATTCGGGTTTTACAACCTTGATCTGCCTGAGTTGAGGCCTGACTTCAAGGGTCCAGATTTCCTCACTCACCCCCTCCACCGTGGCTTGCAGCGGGAAAGTCGTCCGAGGTTCGTACACAAGCTGCACAAAGCGCACCTCATGCTGACCAGGCTTTACAAGAACGATCGGATCAGGATCCATCCTCAGCGGCAAGGCTGATCCATAATCCATGAGATCGCCGTACGGAAGAAGCGCGCCTCTTAGATTAAGCTCGCGGGTCCTACCTGAGATCTCTAACTTGACTAGAGTTTCAATCCGCATCGGCACGTCATCGATTAATTTGCGCATCACGAAGAGTGTTTCCGAGTCTGTAGGCTGCGCGTCCTTGTTAGAATTCTCGTGGTACGTGCTGAGCTTTACAACCCCATCCTTATCTCGCTGGATAGGATTGACCGATTTGCCACCCACCACAAGCTTGATCCGAGCAATAGGAAGGGGAACCGCGAGCTTCTCTGGCAACCTGTTCCAGACAAATTTGCCACTGATTTTGTGCTGCCCTTTGTCGAGCAAAATAGAAGGAACATTTTTGATGACGGCTATAGGTTCTTCCTTGCCATCTGTTTTCACGTCAAGAGGCCAGCTATCTGAAGTCCCTGGGATTGGCACCCATGCTTTTTGATGGAGACGGTACTCAATTCCAAAGCTCCCGCCATGGGTATCCAGCTCAAGGGTCATTTCCGAGGCATCAAAGCAACCATAACGTTCGCCGAAAGAATCGATCGGACAATGATACGTCTGATCGCCCTGCAGACTCCAATCGACCCATGGTTTAAGCTCGGCAGGAAGGTCTTTTTCTTCAAGGCGCTCGGCGCTAACCGCAACAGACCAACCAAAGCCCATCATGGCAACGATCAAAAAGGCAACTCTCTGCATGTGGTAACCTCTGTTAATTGTGAAATGACTCCCTTACCCCATCGTTACGACTGACTTCGCGCGAATTCTCGCGCGGCAAATGGCTAAGATAATTTAGAATTCCGTCGAATACATAACCTGCCCATTGGCTGGCTTTGTACGATCCAAAATGCGGGTTCTTGCGTGGCAAAGGCTCGTCTCGGGTGAAAAGCGATCCATCAAGAAATCCGACCCCATGGAGAGGCCCCAGCGAAGCCGTCAGCGCCGAACGAATCCGCTCAGATCCATTGTAGGCGGGCGGTCCTACCCATACTATGACCGTATCAGGGAGAATCGATGTGATCGTCTGAACAAGTCGGTTCGCCGACACTCCAATCGCGCGGTTGGAGTGAAGATTCATATTGGTGCCTAGATTAATGACCGTGAGTCGGGGCTTTAAGCTGCTAAGGGTCGTAATCAAGCTATCCATAACACCATCGCGTCCCGACTCGACAAGCTCGATCTCACCATATGGCTTGGCGCGCCGAACTTTGAGTCCGCAAGGACCTTGAAGCTTGGCGCTTAGAAAAAGTTCGGGCGATCCTGCGCACACCGCAATTGAAAGCGTCGCCATTCCGAGGCGAACGGAAATCAATTGCTGCAGGCTCTTGCCGAACTCGCCAAAAAGGTGAGAGTCCCCTAGAATCAAAACATTGCCCCGATCAGGCTCCGAAAAAGCAAACTCCGAAGCTCCGAGGTGAATTCCCAGAATGGCCAATCCTATTAGGATCTTTAATATTCCTCTCATGGTTCCTCCGAATCGATCGGACTATCGGCCGGTTTGGAATTAACGATAGCTATTTTTTTCAAAACCAATTGGCAAAGCCGCAAATTTGATCGGCTACACCTGCCTGGGCACGCCATTGAGCAAAGAACTGCAGCGAGCATTTGCATGTCACGAAGCTCTGAGAGGTAAAGATTTTGCTTAGAATCCCGATACCAAAGTAAGCAATTTTTTCACGGAACGAAATCATGCTACACGCCATGACTTTTGAAAGCTACGTTGACTGCCTCTTAGGGCAGGCCGGTGAACCGCTGACTCTAGGCCTAATCCTGACCCCATTTCGCTTACCAGGTTCAAACATCGAGGATGGATTTCTTCGCATCGGGGTTTTTCTCCAATGCCTAGCAGAAGAGTACACGAACTCGGATTGGATAGATCCTATCGACATCGCCACGAGCGCCCTGGCCCTGGGGTATCTGCCAGCCGAAGAATTTGTCAAAAAAGCGGCTAGGTTGATGATTAAAGCGACACTTCGTCACCCTGAGACCGAGTAGATCTAACATGGAGCTGGCGGGAAAATGCCAGCGACTTACCAAGGAGCGAGGCATGCGCCTTAATTTAAGAACCTGGATCTTAGCCACCCTCGCGCTTGTCGTTTTTAGCTGCAATAAAGCTGAATTCTTTGGCAAGTCGAGCAAGACCGAAACCACAGTTACAACCTGCACGAGCGAGGAAGACTGTCCCACCACTCCATGCCAAGGCGATCAATGCACTCCCTTGCCACCACCCTGCACAGGTGATCAATGCCCCAAAACATGCAACGGAGAGCAGTGGTGCGTCGAACCACCGACGCCACCCTGCGAAGGCGATAAGTGTGGACCCGGACCTGGACCAGGACCTGGACCTGGACCTGGACCCGGACCCGGACCTGGCCCCGGACCTGGACCCGGACCTAATCCGCCTGTGTGCTCAGACAGCAGCTGCGAACCGCCTGTGTGCATCGGCGACCAGTGCCCCGTCGATTGCTCCCAATTCGGTGGTGCGACTTGTCAAAATCCGCCTTGCATGTCAGCTGTGAGCTGCCTGGCGTGGACCTCGACAAACTACACGATGCCCAATAGTCCTCATCTTGACATTGTCTGGATGGTAGGATCTGACAGCAAGGTCGATTCTATTCAATCCAATTTCAACCAAGGCCTGGCGAAGTTTAGCCAAATTTTTTTGGAATCCGCTCCTATGCCAGGTCAAGCACTGAAGGGTCTGGAGTTTAACTACAAAATGGCTGTGTCGGCCATTAACCCGCAGACTAATCAGCTATTCTATGGATTTGATGACCCGATTACCGCCGACTGCTCCATGCGAGATTCGCAAAATTTCGTCGCACTGCTTTGGCGAGGCTCAAACGGTTCCTTCGTGAATTCGCCGAATGTACTAAGCAGTGCCAGCTACCGCGCGGACAAAAAACGCTTTCTTTGGTTGTTCACGGGAGACACGTCAGGCTACAATTGCAACAGTTGGTCGACCTGCTCCATGCTTAGGGGTACTTCGGTCGCCGACACGATGGGCAATGGTGACCGAACCCTGGCGGCTCCAGCCAAGCTAATCCCTGGCCTCGACTTTGCCTATATCAGAAACGGCTTTTGCCAACAGCTCTATCCCAGGGAAGCGTCTGTTCCTGCCTTCAAAATGATTTGGCAAACTCTGCTCCATGGTTCGCAAACTTCGGGAGACTACCGAGGGATCACCCAACCATTATTTGGATGGGAGATGTTCCCTGCACCACCTTTAAGCCCCAGTCCAACTTCAAACCAAAATTGGACTATTTTTGTGGTGATCGCAAACCAGGACGATAACCCCCTATATGGCTGGGCTTCGGTAGGCTCGATCAAGGACAGCGATAGCAGTTTTCTAGGCGCTATGAGTTCAAGGTTGAAAATCTTGAACCGTGATCCAAACAAACTGCGTATCTTCACCGTTGTCCCTCCTACCGCTAGCCGCTTTGTGGAGGCCAGCCAAAAAACTCATGGTCAATCCTTCGATGTCAACGGTGATTTTGGAGTAAGCCTTGCAAGCTTAAGCAAAGAAGCCGTGCTTGCTGCCAATAGCATCCCATTGTCTATTCAGCCATTAATTATCAACGGCAAGCCGCAGATCGAGGTGACCTATGATGGTAAGATCCGAACCGAAGGTGTCGATTATCTCTATGATGCCTCGACTTGGAGCATTCGCTTTGTCCGAGACGACGGCACCCTCAAGATCCTCAACCGACCAAGCTTGGGATCAAAAGTTATTGTCCGCGTGGGTCGCGCACAATAGGGGGTAAGTTGCAGCAGAGAGTGGAACTTTTGCAAAATCAGAAAATATCTCCTTAAGTTTCGGGGGGCCTCAGCCGATAAGACCCAGAGGAGGACAGACTATGGGTCATGCTACCAAGGTTGCCATAAGGTTGTTGATTCTATGCCTGATCGGATCAGGAATAACTTCCTGCTTTGATTCGCCTAAAACCACCGCCCGTCGTTCCGTGGCTCAAAATTCAAATTTAGGAAAAACAGAAGGAACAGGCAGCGGAACGGAGCGTAGTTCAGGAACAATCGGAGATCCAAGCACATCCGACAAAAGCCGAAAAATTGTACCCAATACAACGAATTTAACCATAGGCCAAAAGCTGAGCTATTCCGTTGTTCAGAGCCAAACATCGACGCCGGAAACCACTACTTTAGCTGATGCAACATGGACCAGCTCCGACGCCAAGATTTTTGACGTCATTAAGAAGGGTGATCAGGCCGAGGTTACCGCAAAGGGCACCGGGAGCGCAAAACTAACAGCTCTGGTAAAAGAAAATAACAGTGAACAAAAGTATGAACTCACCATCACCGTCACAGCCGAAGGCACAACGACCGCTGCGCTAGAAAAGTTGGAGGTAACGGTCGATCAAAATCGAGTGCCCGTCAATGCACTCGTGACTTTAAAGGCCTATGGTTTGTATAAAGACAATGTAAAAAAAGACTTAACGGGCGAGGCCGACTACGCGGCCGAGGATTCATCCAAACTGAAGCCTGCAAGCAATAAGGGACAATTTACGGCGATCGCGCCCGGAAAATCCAAGATATCGATACAGAGCGGTGGACAGAAGGCGGAGGTAGAAGTCGAGATACTTAATCCGAAGCTGACCAAGATCGAAGTGTTGCCAGAAGAAGCTAAAGCCATGATCGGAACCACCCAATCCTATACGGCCAAGGGAACCTATGAAAACGGGCTTTCGGCGGATATCACCGGGTTGGTCGAATGGAAAGCAAGCGATACCACGAAAGCCGTTTTGGTAGACGACAGCGCAGGCAACATGAAAACCTTCTCTGCAAAAGTCGGCGGAAGAGTAGAAATTTTGGCCCAGGCAGATGGTATAATAGGGACAAGCAAGCTTGCGATTTTGCATGACCTGCAAAGCCTCACTCTCAACGAATCAGATTTCAGAATCCCCGCCGGTCTTACCCAAAAAATCAAGGTCGTGGCAAATTTTGCGGAGGGTGAAACCCAAGAGGTTGTGCCCACCTCCGTCACCACATTGGCAACAAGTTTAATCTCGATATCCCAAGGCGCAGACAAGTCCTTTATTATCAAAGGGCTGAGGATCGGAACTGCACCGATCACGGTAACCTACGGGACAGTCTCTCAAAAAGCCGATGTCGAGGTAGGCGAGGCCAAGCTCGTATCGATTGATTTGGATGTAGCCGACACGGTTCCCGTCAAAGACTTGAGTGAAGCGAAAGCCGTTGGTCTATTTACCGACGATAGCACGATCGATATAACCCGCGACGTGGCTTGGCGAAGCAGCGCTCCATCGGTAGCCGATATTTCCATAGCTGATGGCAGCGAAGGACGCATAACAGCCAAAGCCTTGGGCAGCACAAACATCTCTGCAGAACTTGGCGGCATCAAAGCCACAAAAGAGCTTCAAGTCGTGAAGCAACCCCTGCCAATGATCACCCTGACTGGTAATGACCAGGCCAACGGCGCCAAGGTAGAGATCGGTAACAAGGTTTCTTTTCGATGGACTACCGAGCATGCCGTGTCCTGCTCATTCTTTATTGATGGAACAAAACGCTCCGAAGGGTTATCCGGTGCCTTGGACTTCATGATCATCGCTGAAACAACGACGGCTAAACTCACCTGCCTAAACAAAACCAACGACGAAGCCATCGCGAATTTCCAAGTGACAACACCCAAGCTCGTTAGCATCGCATTGAAAAATGAAATTGCTTCGGTACCGATTGGCCACACGGTGGACTTTGCTCTGACTGGTCTTTACGACAACAATGCAGTCAAAGACCTGACAATGGATGCGGCTTGGACGATTGGTTCGCCTCTAGTCCTCGAACAGATGGAAAAAAACACTGGCATTTTTCGTGTCCTAGGCAAAGCCATTGGAAGTTCGACACTAACGGTGTCCTACCTTGGTCGAACGATCACGCGCGTTATCCAGGTCCGCGATGAAGCAGTCGACCTCGCGATCACGGCTGACCCCACGGAAATCGTCGTCAACGAGACGACAAAGTTTTCCGTGATTGCCACGATGGCCTTAGGCTCGACCAAGGATGTGTCAAACGACGTCACGATTTCAACCACGGAATCTGATTCCAAACTGATCAAAGTTACCAAGACTGCAGGCACCAAAGGCAAAGCTATCGGCGTTTCTCAAGGCTTGCCGGTTTTGACCTTTGGCTTTGATAATGTCCGAAAGCCATTCACAATCAAAGTCAATCCCTCAATCAAACCAGTCCTGACTCTCACGGCCTCCGGAAATGCGTCCGAAGCAAGAATTCCAAAAGGCGCCAAGGCTATGCTCGCCTGGTCCAGCACCAATGCGACTTCTTGCAGCCTGAAGGCTTCTGGAAGTGAGATCAGCGCCAGCTCCTCGGGGCAGATCGATCAGCTTGTGCTGGCAGATACGTTTGTTGACCTGACATGCATCAACCGGATTCAAGAAACCACGACCGCCAACATCACGCTTAAAGCCACACTACCGACGGCTTCGCTTTCGCTGTCAAAACCCGGTCCTCTAACATCCGGTGCAAAAGTCGATCTTCTCCTCACGGGAAGCGACTTTGATTCGTGCAGCGTCGATTACCTTACCACCCACTTTGACTATGTGCTGGCAAATCCAATTACCATGACCCTCACGATCACGTTCCAAGCCGAAGCCCAAGCTGTTTGCAAAGATTCAGCCGGGAATACTGTAACGGCTAAAGTCAATGTTCCCGTACCAGACAGCGACGGAGATGGCATCGAAGACGATGGTGACCATTCGGGTATCGTGGGGGACAACCCTTGCCGCTTTGGTAATACCGTCAACTGTGACGATAACTGTCGCACCAAACCAAATCCAGACCAGCGTGACACCGATGGTGATGGGATCGGCGACGCATGCGATACCACGATTTGCAAAGCAAGCACCATGTTTGCTGCAGGTGGTAATAATGGCAAGGTGTGGTATTCCACCAATGGCGGATCATCGTGGTCAGCGGGCAACACCTCGGAGATTGATCGTCATGTGACCAGCATCAATTACGCCGATGGCCTCTGGATAGCGACCTTTGAGCACGATAGCCTTTGGGGTTTTGTTCATTACTCGACGGACGGCAAAAACTGGACACCCTCGGTCTCGACCGCTGGCTGGTGGCAGCAGTCCGTGGTTAACTCCGCAAAGTTTAATGGAGTCTGGTATGTGACCTCAGGGCTTTCCATCTTTTCATCGACCGATAATGGCAAAAACTTTGCCAATACCAATATCAAACCAATACCGACCGCAGCCAATATCTTAGCCTATGCGGACGGATATTTCGTCGCTGTCGGTGATTACGGATGGGTAGCCCGAAGTTCAGGCGCTACGCCCGTAACAGGCCCTTGGAATACCCTCCAACTCGATGGCGCAAAAAAGCATAACATCGGATTTGTAAACGCAAAAACCAGCTGGTATGTCCTTAGGTCAGATGGCAGGATTTATGAAACCACCGATAAAGCCGAGACTTGGCAGCAAATCACACCGACAGGGACCTTGCCAACCAGCGCAACGAGACTGGCCTTTGGCGGGGATTGGATCATCACAGCCGCGGACGGCATCTATCAGGCCCCCACGATTAAGGGCCCCTGGCAGAAAGTGACTCTGCCGGCAGCCGTCGCCAGCGCAAGCTTTAACACAGCCATACCTAGCTGCACCTCGGCCAACGGCACCCTCACTCCAGGTTGGATAGCCACAACAACAAACGGGCAGGTGGCGGTGTTCGATCAATCAAGCCAAGCCTGGAAGGCCGTGAGTTTGCCGGGCGGAAGCGGAATTTCAGTTAGAACGGTTTCCGGAAACTAAGGACTCTGGACAACTTCGAGCCTCCCAGGTCGCAGTGGCATTTTGCAATTGAATTTCAAACAGGCTGGCCTTAAAAGGTAAACCCGGCTTCGATTGGGAGGTTTACCTAAGCCATGGCTCTTCTTCTATTTAGCATCGCCCTGCTATGGGCGGCACCATGGTTGTATGACAAATTCCGGATGTTTGGCAAAGGCCGCGTTTTGATAGAGCGAGTCCTGCTTGTGCTTCTGGCCTCAGTGCTCCTCTTTAAATTCCTACCCGATTCAATACGTCTAATTGGCCTAAATGCCATTTTGGTGATGGCTCTGGGGATGCTCTTGCCAAGCATGCTGGAGCGCGCCTGGCATAAACTCGCCCGTCAAGTGCATTGGTTTCCGCTGATGGCCGGCATACTAGGGCTTGCGCTCCATGCTTTGCTCGACGGTGCGGCATTCATAGAACCCGACTCACTTCACGAGAACAGCATTCAGATGGGTTCGGTGTACCTGGGAGCTTTATCATTTGCCGTGATCCTGCACAGGTTTTTTGAGGGACTTTTTGTCTGGCTTCTCTTGCGGCCTCGCGTGGGTGCACCAACCGCCGTGGCGGCCTTAGTCACGATCTCGATTTTCTCGCTGATCGGCTACTACACAGGCGAGTACTTCGCGCGAACTATTGAGAATGCAAGGTTGTTCGGAACTTTTCAGGCGGTGGTCGCAGGCTCGTTGCTGCACCTTGTGTTCGACCCTCATACGCCCGGTAGGTCGAGCAAAAGCGCAGGGCATAATCACCATTCCCATTCTCATCATCATCACTGATACCGATCGCTGTGACAGTTTGCGCTGCGGTCTTGGCCAGGTTTTATTTTGCCATTTCATTCTTCGTCCGAGCGTGGCATACCGTAAATACTTAGGGTCAGTCATTGGCGCAATTGCGCCAATGACTGGTCACCGATTCGAGGAGGTTTCCATGCCCAGCATTCTTTTTGATTCGGCAATTGGCGACTGTTTGCTTGAATATTCCAGTGATGGCATTACCGGGCTAAGCTTAGCCCCTCTTGCGAAAGTCCCGCAGAATGCGGCCCGCGTCGTCCCGGTTGACAAAAACGCGCGCCGCGCGATCGCAGAGATCCGTTCGCACCTCGCGGGCCTTCCTTTCTCGTATAGTCATGTCAAACTGGACGTACCAAATGGCACGCCGTTTCGAGAAAAAATCTATTCGATTCTGAAGCAGACCAAACCAGGTCAAACCTATACCTACAGCCAACTTGCGGAGCTCGCGGAAAAGCCAGGCGCGGCCCGCGCGGTGGGTACTGCCATGAGTTCAAACCGCGTGCCACTCATGATCCCCTGCCATCGCGTGATTGGCAAGAGAGGCCTAGGAGGCTACAGTGGAGGCGAAGGGCTTCCTTTAAAGCAATGGTTGCTCGATCTCGAGGCAAAAAAATCAAGTAAGGACTAACACATGAAGTTTATTGAGATGACACCGACACTTCACCAGTACCTTGAGCGGCACAACCCCGAGGCACACCCAGTCTTAGCCGACTTAGCTCGGGATACCGCCCAGCGCTCAGATTCGCGCATGCAGATTTCACCCGCGCAAGGCGCCTTTATGAAGCTGATCACCAAAATCAACGCGCCCCAACGCGCCGTCGAGGTGGGCTGTTTCACAGGCTACAGCGCGATCGCCACAGCCTCCGCGTTTGGTCCGGAAGCCAAGCTCTACACGCTTGACATCGACCCCGAGACATCAAAAATCGCACAAAAATATTTCAATCTCGCCGACCTCCATCAGAAAATCGAGCTCATGATCGGCCCAGCTACCGAGTCACTGAACAAACTTCTGAAAGAATGGGGCCCCGGTTCGTTTGATCAAGGCTTTATCGATGCCGACAAGACCAACTATCTGACTTATTACGAGCTCATTCTCAAATTATTGCGACCGGGCGGCCTTATTATGGTCGATAACACCCTCTGGTCGGGCAAGGTCGCAAATCCCGAATTCCAAGATGATGACACGGCAGCACTCAGGAAGTTCAATGAATTCGTTCTCCAGGACAACCGCGTGGACAAAGCGATGCTTGCTCTTGCGGATGGCATCTACGTCCTGCGCAAGAAATAGCTCTCCTTGGTCAACTTATGAAACGATCTATATTTGCCAGGGTTCAAGATTTTTTTTGTGTTGAGGATTGAGCCAGGTTTCGCTGAATAAATTCACGGCATCCGGATCATGGTTGGGTGGTAGGTTCAGCAGCGCCTTCTGCGCCCCAAAGGCTCGGTAGCCCTGAAGTCGTTCGACAATTATCTTAAGGTCTGCCTCCATCTCTGCGCCATTGGCATAGAGATGGTGAAAGACCCCGCACCGTTCAAGTTCGTCTGCGGCGACTGCTTCTGCAAAGTAGAGCCAGCGCTGCGCCAATCCCAATCCCACCAGCTGAACCAAGCGCTGTCCTCCTCCAAACCCGGTTGGCAGGCCGACCTCGAGCTGCTTAAAAATCAGACGACTTCGTCTGGTCGCAAGACGGATATCGCCCATGAGGGCAAATTCTGCCCCGCCACCGATCGCCTCCCCATCGATCGCCGTGATCACGGGAATGTTCATGCTGGCGATGCGGGTTCTTAGGCTATGAAAAATTCCAGAATAGGTTGCTGCCTGGACTCGGTCCAGATGTGCTAGCTCTTTAAGGTCACCGCCTGCGATCCAAATCCCTCGGTTTCCCCGTTCGACTGTCGCCGCACGGAGCACGAGGCCCTTGCAGTCTTCTAAGTTTTCCGCCAGCGCGTCGAGTTTTTCGACAAATTCCGCGGCAAGGGTTGGCCCCAGACCGTTCAGCCGTTCCGGCCTATCTACCGTCCAGACTCTGAATCCACCAAGGTGACTCTCTTTGAGAAACATCTGACCTCCTATACTGAGCGCGGTCACAATCTGAGCTTTTGAGGCAGCTACCGGCGGCAGGGACAAGGAAGAGGAAAGCAAAAAACCGAAGGAATAGCAGCGCTATTTTGAGGATTTTTTTGCTTTCCTTTGACGCCGGCCATGTCGTCAGTAGCTGCCTCAAAAGCTCAGATTGTGACCGCGC
>CAZOSN010000047.1:0-19872 GCA_964582405.1 uncultured Oligoflexales bacterium
TCCATCAGGACACGATTTTGCGAAAAAGCGGAGCTTTTTCAGCAAAATCTAATTACTGATTCACCACACTAGGATCCAGGATTCCAGGAGGCAGGAAAAACAAAACATCGACACGCCTTAGTATCGTTCCAGTGAAGAGTCGATATATTCAATCCAACTCAAGATCCCCCCCACAAGCGATCGGCTTCCCCGATGATGCTTCGCTAGCAAAGCAACAGCTTGACTACTTCTAATACCTGATTTGCAGTAGAAGATAAGTGGTTTGTAAGCCGGAAGTTGATCTAGCTTTGATTCTAGCTGATCGAGGGGAATGTGCATCGAGGGCTGAATAAGACAAATGCGCCGTTCAAAATCGCTGCGGACATCGACAAGGGTAACTTCGTTCGATTTTAGTGCTGCGGCAAGCTCCTGAACACCAATCCCCACCTGGGGACTTTGACATTGTTCAGCAGTGTTGATGGGACTGACTCCCTGGATTTGACGGCTTGGGCCACAAAGACCACATTCGGGATTCTTTGTGAATTCCAAGCGCCGCCACTCCATATCCAGGGCATTATAGCTCAAGAGGGCTCCTTGGATTGACTGACCGATTCCGAGGATAATCTTGAGAGCCTCTGTCGCCTGAAAGCAACCGACTACCCCTGGAAGAACACCCAACACCCCAAGCTCGGCGCAGCTGGGAGCAAAACCAGCAGGGGGTGGTTCGGGAAATAAGCAACGGTAACAAGGACCCTCCTTGGTAAAAAATACCGATAGTTGGCCCTCAAAGCCCATAATCGCAGCGGATACGAGCGGCTTATTTTCGAAATAACACGCGTCATTGAGCAGGTATCTCGTCTGAAAATTATCAGAGCCATCGACCACGACATCGTACGCCTTGATCAAGTTTACAACATTGTTCTTATCCAAAAAAAAAGACAAAGGCTGCAATTGAATATAAGGGTTGATTGCGGATAGAGTCTGGCAAGCGCTGTCTGTTTTGAGATTCCCAACGGAAGCTGTGTTGTGCAGGATTTGACGATGCAAGTTGGTGACACTGACCGTATCCCCGTCACACAATCCTATTGTTCCGACTCCAGAAGCAGCAAGATACATTGCAGCAGGTGAACCTAGACCACCTAATCCAACGATAAGCACCCTAGCCTTGCGGAGTTTGGCCTGACCCAATGGCCCTACTTCCGCCAAAGACAGCTGACGCGCATAGCGCAATGTCTCGTCAGAAGAGAATTCCGTCATGTTATCCCCCGCTAAATGCCTGTACGAATATAATTTCATCTCGGGATACAACCGGGGTCGCCAAACTTTGCTGCTGCTGACGATTTACAAAAACTTTGAGATGAGGACGCAATCGCCCCTGTTCGTCTACCATGCGAAATCGAATACCGCGATACTGCCGCTCCAAGTCGTCGATCAGGTCCAAGATAGTCTTTCCCTGCGCATAAACCTGCGACTTGCTATTGGTATAGGAGTGTAGGGCAGTAGGAATTGTGATCGATAACTCGGTATTGTCATATGTCATATTTAGACTCGGATAGCTGTCTACGAAATAAGACTCGCCTCGACGGAGTATATGTGCGGCAAGTGCTGGGCTATGCACTGCCATTTCGCTCCTTCGTTGCGACTCATCCAGACTTCGCCCGAGGTAGTTCCAAAGTATAACCCTACGGGATCGGCACTGTCGGCAGTCATCGCCTGACGTTTGACTGTGAACCAAGCTTGTTTGGGGGGTAAGCCCTGATCTTGGCGCTGCCAGGACTTGCCGGCATTCCGAGTCCGATACACAGCTGGTTTGCCCGCGATAGCCGTTCTCGGCCAAACATGTGTTCCATCCATAGGAAACACCCAGGCCATATCTGGATTGCGGGGATGTACCGTGATAGGAAACCCAATGTCCCCAACGGTTTTGGGCATCGATTTCCCAATGCGTTGCCATTTATCACTAGGCCGATCCACACGATATATACCACAGTGATTTTGCATATAAAGACGATCGGGCATGGCTGGATGCAAAACAACGTGATGAGGGTCATGGCCAGTATCGGGATCTTTGTCTTCAAAAACGCGATCGCATCCCTTATTGAAGCGTCGCCAAGTCGCTCCTTTGTCAAGGGATTCAAAAAAACCGCCGCCAGATCCGCCAAGATACAAATGATTGGGATCGCGAGGATCGACAATAATCGAATGCATTTTGCCACCGTCGGGCGTTTGATCCTGAAGGCCGCCGGTCCACCTTGCCCAGTCCGGATGATCGTTAAACCCCACAACCGGATTCCAAGTATCGCCGCGGTCATGGGACACAAATAACCCCTGAGGCGAAACACCCGCATACCAAGTGTCTGGTTCTTTTGGATGACCCGGCGTCAGCCAAAACACGTGATTGACTGATCGTTGGAACGGATCATCCTCCGCTCGACCTCTCAAGTCAGCAGAAGTGTTTTTTGATCTCGAGGGTCTAGAACCGCATGGTGAATGATCGATCCCAAAAAATGCGGGCCGGTCATTTTCCAATCACGCCGGTTCCCGTCCGAATGCAGAAAAAAACCACCTTTGCGAGTGCCTATGATAACAAAGACCTTTTGCCGTAATTTGGACGACGCCTTTGCAATGCTGTTTGATCTTTTAGACGGTCGTGGTGGCATAATGTTGCCCTTATTTTTTCGCCATGATTGCCATTCACCAAAGATTTCAATCTTCTGGAAAAAATCATCAGAAATCAAGAAAGTTTTGTTTCGTCTCAGAACACACCTAATGGGTTGTCAGGGACGATAACCCCTGAAGTCTACAGAGATTCCCAAGAAAACTTGACAAAGTTTATAAAAAGCGCTTTGATCGCCGCCGACCGCTATGCCAGAGAGAGGATTTTATTTGGAAAAGCCAAGTTATAACAAATACATAGCAATCTGCCCGGAAGAATTTCGTGAAATCGTTGCTGCCGACCTCAAAAACCTTGGCGCGATCGCGGTGGAGCCGGAATACAAAGCGGTTTCTTTTCAGTGCACCGAACGTCTGGCTTACGAAATTCACCTCAAACTGGGCACTGCTAGCCGGATACTTCGGGTGCTGCGCGAGGGTTTTGCAAAGGATGTGAGCGCCGTATTTTTTCAAGCTTCAAAGATCCGCTGGTCTGACCTCCTGGATAGCCGCACAACATTCCTGGTTGAGGGAGTCGCAGGCGATCGGGATCCCGATTCACCCGGCAGCAACCAGATTTCAAGAGCGATCCGAGAAGCGCTCCAGAAGCATTTCACTTTTCACAAGATAGCACCACCCCAGGTTGACCTCAAAGAACCCATGGTACGGCTCGTTGGTTATTATCATGGCCGAAGAATCTGCATTAGCGTCGATACATCGGGCAAATCCATGCACAAGCGCGGGTACAAATCTGAAAGTCATCCTGCTCCCATCAAAGAACATATCGCTGCGGCCATGCTGCGAGCAGCGGGATATAACGGCCAACAGGTTCTTTGGGATCCGATGTGCGGAAGTGGAACGATCCCGATCGAGGCTAGTTTTATTGCTCTAGGCAAAGGTCCTCTGATCCATCGCAAAAAGGGCGAATTTGGTTTTGAGCAGCTCAAGGATTTTGATCGAAAAGCCTGGCGCGAGGCACAGGATGCAGTAAGACAGGGAAAGTCCGAGACTCCTATCGCGCCCATCTACGCTTCCGATATCAGCATGAGGTATGCTGAGATGACCCGAATGCATGCTCTACGCGCCCGTGTCGAGCGCCATATGGAAATCCGAGCCTTGGATTTCCTCGACGCCCACCCCATGGCAGAACATGGTATTTTGGTGCTCAATATGCCTTATGGCGAACGCCTTACTAGCGCTGCAGCACCGATGGAAGAATTCTACGCTGCGGTCGGCCAGCGATTAAAAACTAAATTTACGGGATGGACGGCAGCGATGCTGGTAGCAGATGGATCACCTTGGCAGAAGATCGGTCTCAAACCCACCAAAAAGATCAAAATGGAAAACGGCGGTATTGCCTGCCGTCTTCTGATTTTTGACCTTTATCAGGGATCACGCAAGCCTGGGAAACAAGCCGAAACACAGACAGAACTTCACTAAGGGCTGATTTTGGGTGTTAGTAGCCCACTAGTATGGTGAATCAGTAATTTCCTACATAATTGAATCACTACACTAGACTCTGCTGATAACGTGCATTTTTTTCAGCAGAATCTACCTAAATCGTTGCCGAAGCGCCTCATAGCCGAGTATCGCTGCAGCTACCGAAATATTAAGCGAATCACAGGTTCCTAACATCGGGATCGATACTTCGCGAGTGGTCAAAGAATGCCACTTGGCTGAGAGTCCAAAGGCTTCTCCACCCATAACTAGCGCTGTCGGGCCCGTAAGATCGCAGTCAAAGTAAGGATTTTTTGCCGATGGCCAAGTCGTCACCAACTCTAGACCATGCGCACTAGACCATTCGGCAAATTCCACAAAGGTTGTTGCCACGGTCGGTACGCTAAATAGCGCGCCTAGACTAGCCCGCACAACATTGGGATTGTAAATGTCCAAGGCTGCACCAACCAAGATTACTCCATGAGCACCCATGCCGTCAGCTGTCCGAAGGAGAGCACCAAGATTACCTGGTTTTTCAATACCTTCAACCACAAGTACCAGCATATTCGGAACCTCAGGAATATCTGAAAGCGTCCTAGGCTTTTGACGAAATACACCCACAAATCCGTCGCGATTCTCCCTCATGGCAATTTTGGCGAAGACCTTAGTGGACACCGGCACCACTTCTGGGCAACCCTCAAAGATTTGCCGAGCTTCCTCGGAAAAAATATCTGGGCAGAAATACAGCCGCGATATCTCAAAGCCATGTTTTCGTGCCCGCTCAAATTCAAGCCGACCTTCAACGAGAAACTCTCTGGTTGTCTCCCGAACCCTGCGATCGCGAAGGCCTGCGACAAGTTTGATCTGGGGATTTTGGGTGCTTAAGATCATCGGGCGTCACCAATACACAGCGCAAAGGCACCGCTTGGCAAATCACGCTTGTGATTCTCGGAGATGAGCATCTCGCCAAACTCATAGCGGCAACCCGCCCCCAGCTCCATCAAGAGATTTTTTAATGCTTGAGGCGAGTAGCCATTGGAATGTGAACTCAAAAACAAGAACAAGAATTTATCGTCCAATAGATCGAATAAATTATGAAGGAGTTTGACCATATCATCTTCTATCTTCCAAACTTCACTCTTTGTACCTCGACCAAAACTGGGAGGATCCAAAATGATCCCGTCATAAGTCGAGCCGCGACGCTTTTCGCGGTCAACAAATTTGCGCACATCCTCCACAATCCAGCGAACCCCCTCAAAACCGTTAAGGGCGACGTTGTCACTCGCCCAGGCAACACTGGTCTTTGATGCATCGACATGGACAACTTGCGCTCCATGAGCCAAGCAGGCGACCGTTGCAGCCCCCGTGTAGGCAAAGAGATTGAGAATCCGAGGATTGCTACCCTTGACCCCATCAAGAAGATTCATCACCCTACGAAAGTGGTTAAGGTGCTCAGGGAATATTCCAAGGTGGCCAAACTCAGTAAGGCGAATCGAAAAACGGAAACCACTGTATTCGATAGTCCAAGGCTGATTGAGGGCCTTGTTTTTAATATGCCATTTACCTTGTCCGCCGGTGAAGCGCTCATAGCGCGCATCCCAACTCTCCCACTGATCCTCTGATAATGCCGGTTGCCAAACCGCCTGAGGGGCAGGCCGCAGGATAAGATGAGGTCCGACCCGTTCGAGTTTTTGAAAATTGCCGGAATCGATTAACTCATAACCCATAGGTAAGCGGCCTCAAATCTAAAAGGGGGTTTTGAACCCCCTTTTTGCTCTTATTTTGATCCAACACCTCTAGAATTTTAGAGGAACATAATTCTTGCCAATAGCTTCCGCCACAGCCTTGTGAGGTACTGTCCCCTGGTAAGTGTTAACACCCTTCTCCAGAGCCTCGTTTGACCTCACGGCGTCTATGAATCCGCGATTAGCAATCTCAAGCGCATATTTCAAGGTAACATTCGTTAGCGCATAGGTACTTGTCTTGGGGACATCGCCAGGAATGTTGGTCACGCCGTAGTGAATGATCCCTTCGTCCTCAAATACTGGGGCGTCATGAGTCGTCGGCCTAATCGTCTCAATGCAGCCGCCCTGATCTATCGCTACATCCACGATAACGCTGGCTTTTTCCATACGGGCAACCAAACGCCGCGGCACGAGTGTCGGGGCCTTAGCGCCAGCAACCAGTACCGCACCAATCACAAGATCCGATTCTTCAACGGCCTGACCGATATTCTCCGGGTTTGACATCATCGTATCGACACTGCAACCAAACACATCATCCAAATAGGCCAACCGCTTGGCATCAACATCGAGAATGGTCACGCGAGCTCCGAGGCCAACGGCCATCTTTGCCGCATTGATACCAACCACGCCGCCACCGATAATCGTGACTCGGCCACGTTTTACTCCTGGTACCCCGCCAAGGAGCAGTCCTTTGCCGCCGCGGTGTTTTTGCAAGCACTGCGCACCAAGTTGGACCGACATTCGCCCCGCAACCTCGCTCATAGGCGTCAAGAGCGGCAGTGAACCATCCCGCAACTGAATCGTTTCATAGGCTACACCGGTCACCTGACGTTCAAGGAGCTGATCAGCCAGCTCCTGGGCTGCCGCGAGGTGCAAATAGGTATAAAGTATTTGCCCTTTGCGCATCATGGGAAATTCCGGCGCAATTGGCTCTTTGACCTTAACGATCATTTCAGCACTGCCCCAAACCTCTGCGGCACTCGAAACGAGCGTTGCTCCCCTTTCAACGTACTTTTCGTCGGGAATCCCAGCACCGAGTCCGGCACCTTTTTCAATCAAAACTTTGTGACCATACTGAGTCAACAAATGGACGCCGCCCGGAACCATAGCTACCCGGTTTTCTCGATTCTTTATTTCCTTTGGAACACCAATTATCATAGAGAACACTCACTTGTTGATTGTTCAAGCGGAGTTAAGCAGAATACAACCCGTAAATGCTTGAAATACTGAATGCCAGACTAAAGGTCAATCACCATTCCGTCATAAGCCAATTCGGCGCCTTCTGGATGGCGAAGGGTACCCGATTCGTGCCCCACGCGATGGCTGATATGGGTGATAATGCCGCGTTTAACCCCTAAATCTCTAAACAGGCCAAGAGTCTCGGGAATGTTATTGTGGGCATGGTGTTCGCCGAAATGAATCCCACTTGCTACCATAACATCGATTTTGCCGCGCCATGACTCGAGATTTTCCTGCGGAAAGCCCTTGAAATCGGTAAGATATGCAAAGCGACCAAACTTAAATCCGCAGCTAACAAAGCCACCATGGGGTAATCGTATCGGTTCTATCTCCCACCCTGAAATCTGAAATCTTTCGTCGGGTATTTCTCGAATCTCAACCATAGGCTTGGCTCCGCTATAGACCGTATCCTCAAAGGCATAGGCAAATCGGGTGCGAAACTCAGCAATATAATCTGGCAACAAATAGCAATCGACCACATGAGGACTGACAAAGGAGTAGGCTCTCAAATCATCGAATCCATGGCAATGGTCGGCGTGAGTATGGGTATACAAGACCGCAGAAATAGCCGCAATACGATGACTTAGCATTTGCTGGCGAAAGTCTGGGGTTGTATCGACAATGAGCCATTTGTTGCCATCCATGGAAAGACAAATACTTGAACGCAATCTCTTGTCGCGGGGGTCAAGGCTCGAACAAACGGAGCAGGAACAGCCTATCACAGGAACACCCGTCGAAGTTCCCGAACCAAGAATGATGACTTTAAATGACTTCACTACTTCCAACCCCATTTTCAGCTAGCGCAAGATCAGGCCGGCATAAAGGGTGATACTCTGCTCAAGGCTTTGGCGGGGTTCGATTTGAGGCTCGACTCCATAACTCTTAATATCTTCATCGACCATCCGAACAGACCGAATCAAAACTTTATCAACCCCATACCGCATACTCACGGTAAAGAATTTCTGAAGCTTCAGCCGATACCCTAGAAAAGCCCGCGCCGATAACCGTCTTTCCTCGCTAGACCACGCATCAAAGCGCTCACTCGAACTGTATCGCACATCCGAAACGTAATCCCGCTCTTTTTGATAGCCTACCACCGCTGAGCTGACGCTGCCGCCCGATCCAACAAATACGCCTTGAATGTTTGGCACTTCAGGGTAGAAAACGTACTCACCGCCAACTTCGGTCAACCGATCAAGGTAGTGCTCACGGTCACCGGGTTTGGTAAAATGCTCGCCGGTTAACGCCCAGGCATCGCCTGAGCCAAGCCCCCTTTCCGCGCGCATGGAAAAAAAGCCTAGCATATTTTTGAGTGGCGCCGTCTCCACTACCGTGGACTTTTTCGATGCCGTCACCGCCATTGCTAGCGGTGCCCACCAAATTGCGCCAAAAATTAATGTAATTATAGTTCTCATTTCAGAGCCCGTGATGTGCGCCGTCCTACTGCACTTTTCGGCTCGCGCGTCCGCCATTCAATCCTGCTGTTGGGCAAAGTTTTCCTATCGAGACTTAGGATTTCTTGATAGACAGGGTAGGATCACATACCCTAGCGTCTTCCAATTACAATGAGCGGATAACACGTGAATTTAATTGTACAAAAATATGGCGGCACCTCTGTCGGTAACTTCGATCGTATCAACGCCGTCGCCGATCATATCGCCTCTTGCACCAAACGAGGGCAAAAGACCCTCGTGGTCGTAAGTGCAATGGGTAACCATACCAACCAGCTTATTGCGGATGCAGTTCAGCTTCATCCCGACCCACCGCGCCGCGAACTTGACCTTTTGCTTAGCGCAGGCGAACGAATCAGCATGGCGCTTGTGAGTATCGCTATCGAAGCCAGAGGAATCAAAACCATTTCATTTACTGGTTCGCAGAGCGGCATCATCACGGACCAAAACCATGGCAATGCACGCATCATCCGCGTCACCCCATTTAGAATCAAAGAGGCTTTCGAACGAGTACCGGTCGTGATTGTCGCCGGTTTTCAAGGAGTAAGCGAAAGTACCAAAGATGTAACAACCCTAGGACGTGGCGGCAGCGACCTCACCGCCGTCGCGCTAGCAGGGGCACTTAAAGCCGAACGGTGCGAGCTCTACAAAGATGTCGATGGAATTTTTTCAGCCGATCCTCGCAAAGTATCCGGGGCCCGCCTTATAGCAGAACTCTCGTGGTCGACAATGAGCAATCTGGCCTGGCACGGGGCTTCAGTTATCCACGCCAGAGCCGTGGATCTGGCTCTTCGCAACCGGATTCCACTTGCCATCAATAACTCATTCAACCCAGAAAAAACTGGGACCTCCATAGGAGATTGTCGAAGCATGGAAGGTTCGCAAATCCTTGCCGTAACTAGTCAAAAAGGTCAGGTTCTCCTAAGAATGACTTTTGGAAACCAAACCGAACAGATCGAACGTCTGGCACAATTCTGCGATGATGAGGGCATAACCCCGGTCATCCAAAATATTGAAGTGGACCGTGGGCAAATGATCCTGCTGGTCGGTG
Organism: uncultured Oligoflexales bacterium; assembly: GCA_964582405.1. Classification (GTDB taxonomy): domain Bacteria; phylum Bdellovibrionota_B; class Oligoflexia; order Oligoflexales; family Oligoflexaceae; genus CAZOSN01. The sequence continues at coordinate 9,555 of CAZOSN010000047.1, forward strand.
ATGCAGATTGTAAGAAAATCCAGCGTAATTTTTCGGCACCCAGCCATCAGACTCAAAGCGTGGGTTCGGTTACCGTGGTCGGTCAGAGTCTTAGACAAAATCAGAGTTTGCTCGCCAAGAGCTTGAAAGCTTTATCTCCTCCTCCTCTTTTTGTCGACTTTCAGAACGACCATTTGTGCTTTGTTACCGCGGAAAATAACCTGGCACCCTATGAGCAGGCCTTGCACACCCATCTGATCGGTTAGACCCGCTGCGTTGCGTCAGAGAGTAGGATAGCCGAGGTCCGGTTGGATGAATGGTTACCTTTTCCTCGTAGGTAGCGCAGGGCCCATCGGCTTAATCCAGAAGGGCTAGAAGTAGACCCCTAAGTGGATCCCTGAATCGAGGCTATTCTGCAGCTTATAAACCGAAGCTCCTAAGAATGGCCGGGTCTGGCCGATATGAAACATAACATCACAGACAGCCATAAGATTGGCTCCCATCCCAGGATAGATTCGACCATCGACAATCTCTTTGATCGTTCCTTTGTCCTCACTCCCACCAGCTCTTGCCGATACATAGGCTCCACCTAGACTTAGCTCGGTCCTGAGCATAATCTCGCGTTCCGGAAACAATTCAAAACCCATTCCAGCTGTAAATATAAACGATGCAAAATCAATATCTTGAGACGCAATTAGATCTTCTGTTACCGATGCTTTACCGCTTCCGCGAACATACCCGCCTCGCCCCACAAAAAAGAAATTGTGCGCGAGACCGCGTTGGTAGTACGCCTCGGCGCCATAGACAGGAAAGCCCTCGCCGACTCCCATGGACAGTGTTTCTATTTGGACGCCCCAATTATTTCTCGCAACCGGGATCATAAGCTTGAAGTGTTTGTCGGGGTTCTTAGCCTCGTGGTCTTTAATCAAAATAGCGTCATGGGACGCAAGGATTTTGCCATAGCGCTTCTGAATCGCAATATGCCGAACTTCTCCATCAATTTTGCCTACACGGCCGATTGCGACTAAATAGCCATCCTCATCAAAAACTCCGACATAATCATTGGTCACCAACCGTTTGGCATTTGCCTGACAGGAAGTTTGCTGCTTATTGCACTGAAGTCTATAAGCCCAAACCGTGCACGGAGTGAGCAATCCAACAAGAACGACCAAAATCTGGAACGGTTTCATCAACAACCCCTCAAAATTCAGCTTTGCAGAGCTGATCCCACAAAAATGCCAGGTGTATTTCTGGCAAGGAGACCTAAGAACCGAAGTTCAGCTTACCTGCGATTAAGCGAGCACCGGACGCGCATGGCCACCCCGTAAACTGCGGTTTTTTCTCGCCCGCGCGCCTTGCCCTTCCCGATTTAACGTAGAAGCACTAGAAAAGCATACCTAATTCTCTGGCAAACTTCTCGTCAAACTCAACTGCGGTTATTTCTGAATCGTCGGGATCGCCCAAGGCTTGGAACGCTTTCATAAAAGTGATCCGATTTTTAGTCTTTGGTAGGGAACGCAGAAGTTCGGGCAAAGTAATCCAAGGCAAACGACTATCACGCATTTGCGAGGGTACTTCGACCAAAAAAAGCAAGCTGCGCTCGGACTGAGACCAGATGAGGTCTGGGGTCAGGTGGCAGCGAACGACGACCTGATCAATATATTGAGCCCAATCGTCGCCATGAAGGAAGGAAGCCACCCCAAGCTGAAGCTGATGCTTTAAATTCTTATCAGACTGGACAGGAATAATTTCGACACCGATTTTCTCATGATCCGCCCGCAAAAAATACCACACATTGCGGGAATCACGCGCGCCAACCAGGGCTACAAACGAGACTTTAGTTGACATGCAGCCCCCCATTTAGACCTTTTAAGTCCTCGCTGACAGCCACAAGCCTCAAGCACTGCTGCACGATGAGCTGCAGAGTTTCGAGTGTCCCCGTGGAGTTCGTTGCGATGCTTTCGCAATCCAATGTACCCCGGGAATTTAATCCCTCGCGTAAAATTGCTAAAGGTACCACTTTATCCTTGTCCATCTTATTGTATTGGACCACGCGAGGCAGCTCGGACAGGATATATCCCTCGTCTTTCAACACAGATTCTGTCATCTGCATAGATTTAAGGTTGGCTTCTAGCGCACTGGCTTCGGCATTGCACACGAAAACATACCCGTCGATGCCCCGAAGAATCGTCGATGCAAGTACCGGCATGAAAGGCATCGGTTCAAAGGTATGCAGATGAACCTTGAGATGGTAGTCTTTCACATACCCAAGCGACAGCGGCAAAAATTCCAGTGGTGTGGGATTGGCGTCATCGCCAATATCAAATAGCCCCGCTCGTATTTCGGGCGCCAGTATTCGGCAAAGCGAGCGCAGGTTGGCAGTTTTGCCGGCTTGAGCTGCCCCAAAATAAACTATCTTGCACACTATTTCACGATGATCAAAATTGGTGATAGCCATGCTGGACCCCCTTACCGCGGGTTAGCTCCGAAGCTCCACATGCTCGACTCGAGCTCCAAACAGCTGAATCGCATCAAGCGTCAGACGATCGGATTTCGAATCTTCGATTATGCGTGCATCCCGGATTTTTTTTTCGCGTAGACGTTCCTCCAGCAAGGTCTCGTTGGAATTAGGAAGACTCTCTTCGCGAGCCAGAATGCTTAGCCGCCCTTTGAAACCGAACATCTCGTCCATCTGGCGCTTTAAAATATTCTGAACATCAGCCTGAGATAACCGATTCCCAACCATAGTCCCCGAGGAGACGCTAAGTACAATCTCCTGAGTATTGTACTTCACCAAATTGCATTCTTCTAGCATCCGAGCCTCGAGCGGCTTTCTCTTTTTCCACTGCTCGACCATGTTTCGCCAGTCGCTAGGCCAGACGGGTTTGGGCTCATGCTGCTCAACCGCCTCCGCCTTGTTCTCAATTTTGACTGGTTCCTGAGATAAAGGCGTGGTCTTGGCATTTTTTAGCGATTCAAAACCTGCTCGAAGATTGCGGTTGGGCGCCGGAGATGGAGAACCTATGGGAGTCGGCGCACCTGGTCTAGCTGTGGGATTACCCCCCCCTGATTTCAGAGCCTGCATGATTTCATCGACAGTGGGTAGACCTGGATCAAAACACCACTCAAGGAGGTTATTCTCTATGATAAATCGGTCCAGGGTCGATCCAGATAGTTCTTCGCGGCACCTAACCAGAAGCCGAAAAATACGGTTGAGATCCAAAGGACTTGAGTCACGTGCTTGCAGAGCCAACCGCTCAACCAAGGCAAGATCATCGCCAAAAAGCGTAGTACCCAACCCCGTGCGTCCAATGTCCTTGACGATCATAGCATGCCGGCAGTAGCGACTTAGAGTCTCGATAATCTGAATCATACTTAAGCCTGATTGTTCCCAACGGGCCGTTGCGGCAACCAATACTTGAGCATCGCGCATCAGCATGGCAGTCAAGAACCCAACAAGCTCTGCCCCATCAACTCTGGATATCAGGCTCTTTAAACCAATCTCTGTAACAGATCCACCACCCAAGGCAATCACCTGATCAAGAAACGTCAAAGCATCGCGCATTGAACCTCGACCATGTTCGGCGATCAAACTTAGGGCAGTTGGCTCATAAGAGATGCCTTCGGCGTCCAGTACTCGTCCAAGCCGTTGCTCAATCAAATCAATGGACAAGCAGGGTAGATGAAAAACCTGACAGCGGCTTAAAATGGTTGGGGGTACCTTATTGAGTTCAGTCGTTGCAAAAACAAAAACAACGTGCTCCGGTGGCTCTTCAAGGGTTTTGAGCAACGCATTGAAAGCGCTGGAGGATAACATATGCACTTCGTCGATGATAAAGATGCGAAATGGGGAGCGCTGCGGCACATATGCTAGACTCTCCTGCAGCTCACGAACTTCATCAACACCGTTATGCGAGGCGCCGTCAATTTCAAGCACATCCTCGTGCCGGCACTCGGCAATGCTCATACAGCTTGTGCAGCTGTCGCAAGGATTGGCGCTCGGACCATTGTCGCAATTGAGGGCCTTTGCATAGAGACGGGCCGTTGTGGTCTTGCCAACTCCGCGCGTGCCTGTAAATACCACGGCATGTGGTTCGCGTTTCAGCTCAATAGCATTGCTTAAAGCCTTTACCACCGCCTCTTGTCCGATGAGATCGGTAAACTGAGAAGGACGGTATTTGCGTGCAAGCGGGATATAAGTCACGGAATTCTCTCCCAAGGGATCGGCGGGGAAAGACAATAACAAAAAACTCAGAGTGATAGCTAGATGGTCCAAACACCTACGATGACCGCTACCGTTGCTACCTTCCGGTCCTGGCGGGGTTCGCAGCTGCGTATCATCTGGGATCTAGCTATCACCCTGAGCTCTCTGCACAGAATGCAGCTGATTGGTTAGTCATTCCAGGCAGTATTGTCAACTTCTTTTCGATTCGTCTGCCAGTGCCCGAAACTAAACAAAATAAAATCAATGCCCGCGATCCACCGCGTCCCCCCAAACTCAACGCGGTAGGGTTAAGCCCCGATCTGATAAAAATGCATCATAGACAACATAAGCAAACAGCATGAAGATCACCATATTGGACGGAGTGAAGCCCTGAGCATCAAACGTAAACATGACCATTAGAGCAACCCAAAGTGCAAGCCCAAGCTGCCTCTGCTCCTTAACTAAGCGCAATCCCGCTGCTGTCCAAAATGCAGCGAAAGGGAGAATCGACCAAAGTCCAAAATTGACGATATAGCTTAGAAACACGGATTCAACGGTCGCAAACGTCGCCGCCTCCTGACGCAGCGGTTGCAAAAATTCAAACCATTGCCAGCCATTGGCTCCATAAATATGGTCTACGATTCTCTGAACGGTAACGCCATAGGCCTGCAAACGGGCTGCGTCAACACTGGGCACACCAGCTAGGCCACTAACGGCAGCATACGCTAAACCATACAGGATCAAAGGGCATAGTATGGTTAAGCCGACGAGAATACTCTGCAACAAAAGAAATCGATCGAGTCGCTTTATCAGCGTATAGACCATCCCAAACACTGCGATTGCCGCCAGCATATTTTTAGAATCCGCTGCAAAAGCAAAACCTAAAAGCGTGCCGAAAATCGTCATCATAACAAGATTACGAACCCAACAAGGGACTCGCGCAAGCCAATTTGAATAATGTCGGGCCAACATGAACAAAAACACGCCACCCCCAACGAGCATCGAACTCGTATTCAACGGGTGATCCAGACCTAAATGGATCCTGGGTCGGCTAAAGTAGGTAGACTGCGCAAAACCATAAAACCCTATGCTCATCGACCAAAGAAACATGGCAGCGGTCCCAATTCCGAATGCAAACATGGCTAGTGTTTGACGTTTGAGCTGAAGTATAGCCAGTAAAATGGCTCCACCCAGGATAACGGGACCAGCGCTAAACTGTAAGAATCCCAAGTCTGGGCGATTCACGACGGCAAGAAAAGGGACTGCAAAAAAAACGAGTAAAAATAGAATTTTATTCCACAAGCTAATCAGCGAGAGATTCATTTTGCGATCAGAACAAAGGAATAAGGCCAAAGGAAAAATCAGTCGGAGAACTCGATGCCAAGGCAGAGGGATCGCCGGCGGAAAACGGAGTTGATTGACAGGAACCTCCATACCATACGATAAGTACAGGAATCCCGAAATGACACCAATAGCCCATGCCAAGGCTAGTCGCGAAGCACCTAAATCCGGCACCGCAATAGATGAGTTGGGTATGGTTTCAGCGGAACTCATGAGCCTCCCTACCTGAAGGCTCAGACGTGAATCTGCCCCTCTCGCGAAGGGTCGCGCCAAGCCAATTGATAACAATATTGATCACCAATCCCAGGAGCAGTCCAAGTCCAGCGTGCATTTCCCAGGACAAAGCCAGCAAATAGCTTCCTCCCAATTGATCCAGGGATCGGTAGCGGTTTGTAGGAAATAAACGCGATATTTCGGAACTTGCCTGCAGATAAGTCGCAATCTTCTGCATGCCGCGATCTCGCCAGAGGGCCACATCCTGATTGAGAAGATCGACCACTATTTCTCCAATATTTACTGGCAATTTTTCGTGGCTATAGAAATAAGCTCGTACAAATCCTGTTTGTGGCAGGTAATCGATTTGAAATCGCGCAACAGGAATTCCAAGCTTATGGATCAGCGCGCTTTCCATTTCCGAGTAGCGAACAGCATGGATCCAGGTCATTTCTAATTGCCTCTTTTGTTCAGCTTTAGTTAGACCAGCCGCCTCGTCAAACCTGAATACAAAATCATGCACATAAGGGTAATAATTTGGTTTAAGCTTCGGCCCGACAACTAGAGCTGACAATACGCTCAGAATCATGACCGTTTTATACCGTGTGGCTAACTTCATAACAGCTATGATATCCGGCGAAAAATAGGCCGTCCCCCAATAGGGGGCAAAGATCGCTGACGCCAGAAGTGTACCCAGAAAGCCTGCAATTATCGCAACGAGAAATAAACCTGCTGCATGGGGTAGTTCGCGATCTACCGCCAAAATAGGACCGATTTCCAAATGAAGTCCATGGTCTGGAATACCTGACAGCTCGCCTAACATAGCCGACAATTGTTCGATGTTCCGCCGCAAGTCAGCAGCGGCAAAACCGAAGTCAAAAGGAGAATTCGATGTAATCGCTAGTCCAAATTCAGTGGGTTCGGCGCGATCTTCAATGTCAATCCTTTCAATGGGCGCACCATCGCGATCCACCAATCTTTGCTTTAAGATACTTGTAAAAATATCGTCTTCGTTCAGCACATGCCAGGAGTGGATTCCCAAGCCCGAGCGCTCAGCGTGGACGGCTATCTTAGTCACAAAAACGCGGCTGGTAGCAAAATGATAGCCAAGGCATGCGAGCCCTAGAAGAAAGCTCGCGAGCAGGATAGTCAGGGGTACGCGCCATGGGGAATTCATAGCCGGTCAAGCACCTAAACACGAATTGAATAAACTCCCATCCACGGTACCCCAACTCAACCTATTGAGAAAGAACATTCCGAAGCGGCGGAAAGAAGCGTGTCAAGGGAGACACCATCAGACGCTCGAAGCCATATGCCAAGCGATTAATTCAAGTCGTGCTAATGTCGGCGTATCGAGAACAAGCCTCCCTACCCTGGATGCCTTAAACACCTCCACAGCCGCGCCAAAGGCGGCCGATACGGCCAACTGAGACTGCTCTTCGGATAACCCCAGTTCAAGTTGTTCGCGGTAGAATTGGACAGCGTATCCATTGATCGCACATTCTAAATCGCGCGATTCCTGGTCTAGGTAAGAGGCATGATGCTGAGCTTCCATATACTGAAACGGCAAAGGATTCTCTGTCATAAAAACGCCCAGATTGTACCATATAGCCTTGTGAGCTGATCTACCACGTAGCCCTTCAAGCCCCCTGCTAAGAGTCTCACCAAATGCACCTTTCCAATGCCGATATAATTCATTCGCAAGCTGCTCCTTGCTTGCAAAATAGGTATACATTGAACCAAGCGCAATCTCTGACGCGGTCGCCAACTCATTGACCGAGACACCATAAAAACCTTTGTCGGAAAACAACCGAAGTGCGCTGTCGAGAATCAAAGTCCTACGTTTCGGATCACGTAATTTCGCCATACTAGCCTTTCTCTATCTTTCAACAAATAAGTCATTTTGGTATCTCTAAACGATGATTAGAGAACAATCATTCATCAAAAATAACTAACAGATCCCTAATATGCCCGTCAACAGCCCATTTTTATGTTGACAAGGTGCCGGGAATCCTAATATTGAACGTTTGTTCATTCATTAATTTACCGAGGTGAAGCATGTCCCCTTACACTTCAATCGATCACGAAACCTGGCGGAGCTACTTTTCGGCCGCCGAAAATACTTGGCGAATTTACAGCGACTCCCTTCATCCGTTCTACCTAGACAATGTTGATGTCCTCTCTCGATTTAAAGACAGAATTCCAACACTTCAGGAAATCAACGACCTTCTGTCCACAATCGGATGGGCTGCCGCTTATGTGGACGGTTATTGCCCCCCTTGGGAGCTTGCAAGTCTTTTGGCTCGTCGAATTATGCCGATATCTCAAAAAATTCGGACGTCCGAAGAGATATTTTTCGGCTCAGAACCTGACTTAATTCACGACATCTTCGGTCATCTGCCGAGCTTGTTTAACATCAACTACCGAGCGCTGCTTGCGCGGTGGGCTAACGCGGCAGCCCAACAAGAGATTACTGCGCTTGATCAGGTCCACTATCATCTCAACAAGCTGATTGCCACAACTCAAGGGTCACTAGACAAAGGCCCGCGTGCACACCTCGTCTCCGCATCTCATGAGATACAAAATTTTGTTTTTAGCAAACCAAGCAAAGCGCTCCTTCTTGACAAAGCCTATTTCTGGATCTTCGAATTTGGTATGATCGAGTCGTTTGGACACAAGAAAATCATCGGCGCGGGTATCCTCTCATCGCTTACTGAAGTCGAGAAATTGGCAACTCGAGATAATATCACCACCCCACTCACCCTTTCGTCAATGACGGCGGGGTACAATATTTCGTCAATGCAAGTTCACTACTTTTCAGTTCCAAAATTTGAGGACTTTAAGCAACTGATTCAATCGCTAGAGGACGTTACAACCCCATCATTGCAGCATAGGCGGGCGCAAGATGGACGCTAAGTCCCTACGAAAAGAATTAAGCAGACTGGAGCGGGCTAGCGGGTCACTTGAGCCTCCAGCCAAAACGCGATCTTCCTGGCAAGCTGGAACAGATCAAACCATCGCCGAATTCTTGGACTCCTTATCCTCGCTCAGGACATTTCATGGCGACCAAAACTCCCCAAACCCAAAACCTGACCTATCTCAAGATCCTGTTGCCTTGCTTCAAAATCTAAGAGAGGAGATAAGCCAATCGGGAATTCTCACTGCGGGTCCTGGGCACCTAGGGTTCATTCCTGGAGGAGGGCTCTACATCGGCGCTATAGCGGATCATTTTGCAGCGGCCACTAACACTTTTAGCGGCGACGCCTTCGCCTCCCCTGCAGCAGTTCGCATCCACAGTGAAGTCATTCAATGGCTTATGCAAGTTGTCGGTTACGATGCCCACGCATGGGGAGACATTACATCAGGTGGATCCCAGGCAACGCTCACAGCATTTCATGTCGCCCGCCAAGCTCATGGTATCAAACCAAAGGACTATGCTAAAACGATAGTATACATGCATGAGAATACGCATCACTGCAGCCAAAAGGCTCTGTTTGTTCTGTTCGGTGGCGATATAGTCATCCGAAACGTTCCCCTAAAAAATCAAATCATGGATGCCAAAGCGCTAGCGACAATGATCGATAAGGACCGCGCCTGCGGTCTAAAACCCTGGCTTATCGTAGCTTCTGCCGGCAGCACGAACCTCGGCAAGGTCGATCCACTCGCAGAGATCGCATCCATCGCGTCCGACAACAGCCTTTGGTTTCATGTCGATGCCGCCTATGGCGGATTCTTTGCCATAACCTCTCAAGGACAGAGAATTCTGAGAGCCATCGCAGAAGCCGATTCGATCGTACTCGACCCTCATAAGGGATTGTTTCTTCCTTATGGAATCGGGGCCCTCCTCGTAAAAGATGGTCAAAAGCTTTTTCAGAGTTGTGCCGGTACCGGTGTCTACCTTCAAGACCGAACAACCGTGGGCCCCGACCACCGATCGCCCATGGACTATTCACTTGAACTCACTCGACCGTTTAGATCATTGCGCCTTTGGCTGGCGCTTGCGGTGCACGGACAAAAAGTTTTCGAGGATGCGCTAACTGAAAAAATTCTCCTCGCCCGCTATGCCTGCCTGAAACTATCTGAAATCCCGGGAATCGAAATCATTTGTCCTCCTGAGCTATCAGTCTTTGCCTTTCGCTATCGCAATGGTCGCGACAAAGCCAAAGATGTATGCTCCTCGACGCAGGATCTCCTTCGCCGAATTAACAACCATGGTGAGGTGTTCCTAACCTCAACTGTCGTCGATGATCAGTATGTTATTCGCGTGGCCGTACTTTCATTTCGAACCCACATCAAGACCATCGACCAGCTGATTGAAATAGTTAAAGCCGAGGTTGAGACATGACCATCAGCTTAATACTTGCCCAGGTAATTGCACGCGCTTTGAATACCGCCCTGGCTATACGAAATCCAAGAATCCGCATAAGAACTCTCTCCGAGGAACATGCCGGCCAAGCCGCCCAGCTATTGAGCCATGAATTTGCCTCGCGCGAACCTCTCTGTCGGGCTTTGGGCATTACCCAAAACGAAATCGCGGATTTTTTTTACGCCCAAACCCTTCATGCAGCGCGCCTCGGTCTC
>CAZOSN010000047.1:19882-26402 GCA_964582405.1 uncultured Oligoflexales bacterium
AGCCACAACGGTCGAAGATCAAGAGCATCTTTTTGATGAGGTTCCCGAGTCGGAAAAACTTCGGATCATTGGACTCCTGCTCGACGAAGTGAAATTACCAAAGGGGTGGCGCGGGGCCAGCACGAAGCCTCTGAGCTTCCACAACCTCGCTGCAATAGAAAAAAGCCAACATGACCCCTTCCTCATGCTGCGTTTGATGGTCAAGCAATACCTTGTTCTGGAACGCAAGGGTATTACCCAGGGCTACGCAAAAGTAACCAATCCCAGTATGGTGGCAAAATTTGATCGACTCGAACGGCTTGCCAAATTTCGCGCTTTTCAACGCCTTGCAGAAGTAAGACCACGAGAATTCTGCTTTGATGGAACATTTCCGTTTAAAGACTTTGATGGAATCATTGCACTCTATGGATGGAGCACGCATGAAACTTCGCATTCTTGACTAGATTACTAGGCCTCGGCTGCGGAACAGATAAACCTTGCATCCACATTATAAATTGTACATACCCGCATTGGATTAGATGGGAGTTTCTAATCTGGGCAACAGGCTTTTCTGAAGAGGGTTTTGAAAGTATAAAGATCGGGATGAAAGAGGAGGAAGTGCTTAAGCTCCTTGGGCAACCTCTGCAAATCATGCCTGGCTGCTCAAAAGATGACGAGCGTGGTCTCATCGAGTTTCAGTATGCCGTTCAGGGGCCCGTTTGTTGCAAAAATATCTACCCTGAAAATCATCAACGCCGAACGATTACCATTTCCAGAAACGGCACAGTCCTGCGAAAGAGCGCCGAAATCAATTTTGACTAGAGGTATACAGTTTATACAGTTCGAGAGCCCTTCCAAGGCGTCACAGAATTATCTATAGTTTCGGGCAGATAAAAAGTGGCGGAGAGAGATGGACAACTTTCGAACTGCTTGCCTTATGTGGCCTAAAATTATTCCATTATTTTAATAAATTATAAATTTTTAAGACTTGTTTCCTAAAATTGTTCCCTTGGGTCTGACCTCCAGTCCCCTACTGTGAGGCCTTACCGACAAGTTTTCACAAGCGCCAGATAAGCCTCTTGATATATTTAAATGAATATATATACTGTTGCATATGTGGACAGTATATGAGAAAAAATCTGCAATAAAGGCTCTGGCCCGGACTCCAGACGAAGTGGTAGTTCGTTTCGAGGCCTGGAAGCGTGTAGTAGAAACCACTGGTCCACATGGCTTGATGGCCATCAAGGGCTTTCATGACGAGGCTCTAAAAGGAGAGTGGTTGGGCTATAGATCCTCAAGGCTTGGCATAAAGTGGCGTGTAATCTACAAAGTTGTGGGTGAGTACTTTGAGGTTTATGTCATTGAGATCACGCCCCATGACTATCGGAGGAAATCGTGAAGACAGCGCTGAATAAGAAAGACTTTGTCCGTGCAAAGATCCATCGTCCAGTTCCACCCCATGAAATGCTGAGGACTTTGCGTGAACTTCAGGAACTAACACAACAGCAACTTGCTGAGATGACAGGTATCTCACAGTCAAACATTTCAGCCCTAGAAAAGGGCACGAGGAAGATTGGTCGTGAGCGGGCCATTGTGCTTGCAAGAGCACTTAAAGTACATCCTGCCGTGATTTTATTTTCGGACTTTGATGTGAATGAAGTGGCCGCCAGCTAACTGAGGAGGCAGGGGCGCATATATGAAGTTGTTTAAAGGGGAGATCCTCAATCGATCATCAGTACCTTTGTATGTCATTGATACGACTACAAACGAAGGAGTTTCGGGCAAACCTCCCGCTGTGATCCATATCCTTGCTCCAGGACGAAAGACCCCAAAGGGCATCGATGCCGATGGATTTAAAAGAGTTGAGGGCAAGCCAATTCAGGGACACACCTCTTGGTGGAAAATCAGAAGCATATCAACGGCCGTGATCAGGGATGAGGGATCAGATCTCAAAAGTTCAGCCATTTTAGAGAGTAAAGTCAAAGAAGATGAATTTGGCCCATACGAAATTGATTCAAATCCCGGCTGGGGTGAGCCAATTACAGATGTGACCTCGGTTATCAAAAACAAAAAAAATCAGACAATCGGGTATGCACTTCAAAACGGTGATAGGTTAAGCCTCGCAGAAGCTGTAGCGCTAGCTCATCAGGGGAAACTTGATAACGTCTATGTATTCAAATCATCAAAAGGTGCGGAATTCCTGAGATCCAGACCAGATGCTGAACCACTCAATAATCTAAAGGTGGAAAAAGCATGAAATCATTCGGACTTGCGATAAAGATAGTTTTTCGTACCTTTGAAAGTTTTCTGCTCTTGGCCACTTTATATTTTGTTATTGGTACAGCCTATTTTAAAAATAGGTTTGGATTAGAGCGAATGGACGAGGCTATCCTCTACACCCTTTTTTGGTGGACTGAAAAAACTACCTGGGCCCCTGGCTTTTCGGAAGAAAAGTTTCGAGTCGTTTATCCTGGGATGAAAGAAGACGAGGTACTCAAACTCCTCGGGCAGCCGCTTCAGATTGTCTCGTCATGCTCGGCTGAAGGCAAGGAGAGGGGCTTAATTACTTTGCACTACACATCGCAATCACCCATCTGCTGCAGCAGATATCAATAAGGTGGCTTAATGCAAATATTTAAAGGACAAATTCTCAATCGATCCTCAGTTGCTTTGTACGTCATAGAAACAACGGCCAACGAGGGCACAACGGGAAAACCTCCTGCCGTTGTTCATATTCTTGCCCCTGGTAGGAAATCACCGAAGAACATTGATGCCGATGGCTTAAAACGGGTAGATGGCAAACCAATTCGAGGGCATAGCTCGTGGTGGAAAATAAGGAGTTATTCCACCGCTGAAGTTTTTGATGACGGAACAGACCTAGAAATCTCAGCGTTTGGGGAAACTGCGGTAAAGGACGATGAATTTAGTGCCTATGAAATGGATAACTCTCCCGACTGGGGTGAGCCTATCGTTGATGTGGCCGCCATCATAAAGAATAAGAAAAAACAGACCATCGGTTATGTCTTGAAGAATGGGGAACGGCTGACACTCTCTCAAGCTCTGGAATTAGCCCGCAATGGGACTCTTGATAATGTGTATATTTTCACTTCTCCAAAAGGGAATGAATTTCTGAGATCGAAGCCTGACTCTGCTACTCTTAACAATCTGAGGACAGAGCAAGTATGAAGCAACGGCCTTTGGTCATAACACTCTCTTTAAAAATCCTCCGTGGCTTTGAAATAGCCTTGCTCCTAGCTTGCGTGTATTTGGGGCTGGCTAGCCTCTATTTTAAATACAGATTTGATCTCAAACGAGTTGATGACATCTTAATCTACAGCCTATTCTGGTGGACTGAAGGTACAATCTGGGCAACAGGCTTTTCTGAAGAGGGTTTTGATAGTGTAAAGATCGGGATGAAAGAGGAGGAAGTGCTTAAGCTCCTTGGGCAACCTCTGCAAATCATGCCTGGCTGCTCAAAAGATGACGAGCGTGGTCTCATCGAGTTTCAGTATGCCGTTCAGGGGCCCGTTTGTTGCAAAAATATCTACCCTGAAAATCATCAACGCCGAACGATTACCATTTCCAGAAACGGCACAGTCCTGCGAAAGAGCGCCGAAATCAATTTTGACTAGAGGTATACAGTTTATACAGTTCGAGAGCCCTTCCAAGGCGTCACAGAATTATCTATAGTTTCGGGCAGATAAAAAGTGCCGAGAGAGCTGGATAACTTTCGAACTGCTTGTTTCCACTATGCGGCATAACTCTATTTACTTATTTTAAGATCTTATAGGAGAAATGCCCGTGTTACCGCGTTTGATCACACCGTTTCCAGCCGAAGCACTATTGTTCCGCTGATGCTAAGTTGGATCTGCCGAACAGATAAGCCTTGCATCCATATCATATTTTGTATATACACTAATTATGTTCATTTGGGACCCTCAAAAAGCAATTATAAATTTCGAGAAGCATAGGGTTTCATTTGAAGAGGCCGCAACGACTTTTGCCGATGACAATGGTTTGGATTGGGCAGATTTGGGTCATTCTCAAGCTGAACATCGCCGTAAACGGCTCGGAGAATCCACAGAACGGCGGATTTTGTTAACTGTTTACACAATAAGGATTTCAAAAGATGGCAAAGAAAAAGTTAGAATCATCAGTTCGAGGCAAGCAAACCGCAAGGAACGGCAAGCCTATATCGGATCGTGATATTGACTATTCCGATATCCCCGAATCCACCGACGAAGAATTAAGAACTGCTAAACGAGTAGGCCGCCCCAAGTCAGCAACAACCAAGCAGCTTATTGCCATTCGCTTAGATCCTGGGCTTATTAATCGATTAAAGAAAATAGCAAAGGCCCAGGATGTACCTTATCAAACTCTGATCCACCAACTATTGGAAGAAGCGGTTGATGATGTTGCCTAATTGTCTAGCTTTTGGTCCTGACCATAGGGTCCACTATAAGGGCACCAACTACCTCGCCTTCGATTGCTTTGCTTCGAAGTATATTCGCAGGTAGCGGTGGCGACGGATTCGTTTAATATGGCGTTTTGCGCATCTCGGGGCTGAACTTCATGATGGATAGATACTACTTCCATCCTAGCTTGATTAGGGCACGGACGAGGAGATGAATTAAGTAAGGCATAAGTCTGTATGCCTTTACTTATCCTGATTTCCTCATCGCTGTTGAACCGTATTGAATTCGCCACAATAAAATAATGATCTTTCAAATCTCGCACTGTGACTTCAAAATAGGTTCCGTCAGCACTTTTTTCTATATCAGCTTCAACAAGAATATCAAACCTACGATCGAAAGCCTCATGACTTAAGACTTTCTCCCAATGTCCAACGAGATTACCGTAGCCATCATCTTCAAGTTGGATTTTAAAACTAATATCCCAAAGACTAGAACTCCCAGTACACATGTTATTTCCGGCCGATTTCTCTATTGAAAGACCCGGGTAAAGGCGAACATCTATTGCTTCGGTAGCTAAAGCTCGAGACGAGAAAATTGCTGCCAAGAATAAAATAATCTTTTTCATAAGTTGATTCCTCGCAAACACAGGTATCCTTTGATTTTTATATGCACAACGCTATTCCTGCGCCAGAAATTACGCAAGGATATGCGGGATTTTAGGAATGCAAAATACGACAAGGGCAGTTCGATACCAAGGTTGGAACATCAAGATTTCACTCAATCTTTAGTCCGATACATAAAGTGGCGGAGAGAGAGGGATTCGAACCCTCGTAGGCTTTTACACCTAACACGCTTTCCAAGCGTGCGCCTTCAGCCACTCGGCCATCTCTCCTGAGCTATAAGTCCTTAATTCAAGAGGTAGTTTAAGGCAAGAGGAAAAGAAAAAATCCTGGAATATCTGGATTTGGTAACAATTTGGTAACATAGCCTGGGAGATCGGAGGAAAACCAAGTCTACTTGACTACCCTCAGAAATGGAATTCTGCCATTGAGTGGCGACACAGGATTTTTAGGTATCGCCGCGAGGGCCTACTCTGGCAAGATACTGAGAGCCAGCAAGCGCCTCGTTAAGTGTTGGGCGAATCCGGAGTCGCAATACTTCGAATGTCATTGACCAACTCGATCAAAATCTTATCCATGGCCAATTTGGTCGACTGTTGAATCGCATTTTTCATGCCGAAAGCCCCGGCCCAAAACATTTTTCCACCCTGGCTCTTCCCTTCGGATTTGTAGGTTCTGGTAAAGGTCTTATTGGTGCTGGCATTCACTAGGGTCACATCAAAAGAAATCTTTGCCATATGACTCCCGAACACATAGGAGTTCAATTTGACTTTAATTTGGATCAAGCCCTGACCCTTGGTATTGATGCCTTTGAATGCATCTACGACATCCTTCGATGCCATGGTAGCTCGAAACATTTTACCAAATTCGATCATCCACTCATTCGCCAAACCAGCCGCAAAGGATCGAACACCCTCCTTGTGTGCCTCTGCAGCATCGTCAAGACTATACGAAAGCTCAAAGTCGCTGTGGGGAAGTTTCAGCTCTCCCTCATTATTCTTGAGGTATTGAGGATAGTCCTCCATCGTATCGTGGGTAATGCAGGCCTGTTGAGTTAAAGCACCCAGGGCAACAAATGCTGCTAAAAATAGGGATTTCAAGTTTACCTCCGGCTTATTTGATAAGCGACTCAGTGGAGTGGCCTGCTCTACCATCAAATACTCAGTGGCGCAATTCCGAATCAAAGCCATTCCACCGGCAGATTATCACCTCACTGCCAGGAAAGCGGTCACGAGATTCTTTTTACCGACTGATTGTCTATCACTCAGAGCCTGTTTAAAAAGGGCCAGTTTTTGAGTTTATCAAGGCGACCCGAGAACCGAATCGCAGTTTATTTGCGCATAAATGAGCATCGGAAGCGCAGGGTCAACGCAGAGAAAATCAAAAACTGACCCTTTTTAAACAGGCTCTCATATTGAAACAGCCCAATTCTCAGCACTTCCCACAAAATCAGGTTAACTAATAGGCGATAATGCCGGCGCCACAAAAGTCCGAAATGACGATATC
>CAZOSN010000048.1:0-26048 GCA_964582405.1 uncultured Oligoflexales bacterium
AGCCGAATTGCAAGATGAGGCTTATGACACCCATGCAACGCTTCTTGTGCCCGATTGTGAGGAGGCGCTTTAGATGATGGCATCACGGCTATTTTTGATCAACTTCGTTGAAGGGTTTCGGCATAAGTTCAGAACATTACTATGGGTTCAAAATGCCGCATAATTTGTTGTCAAGTCCAATGGTCAATTTCATGTTGGGACTGGCGTCAGCTGCGCGTTGGTTAAAAAGTGCCATGAAATCAAATTTGCGATGACCAGACAGCTGCCGAGATATGGGTTCGACTTGAAATATACCCCTAATAATTCGTGTCGAAACCTGTTTCGATACGAATAGCCAAGCGGCCGTCAAGTGCCCAAATTGAAAGGTAATATCCGACCGCGCGGAGCTCACCCTAATTTATCCCGCCCTTGATCCCAAAAAATAGCGCGACTGCTCACAGTGGCAGGCCTGGCAAGCGGGATCTGAGGCGTGCAGGCTCGAATCACCGTGAGGCGTACTCGACGGCAATTGGATCGGCACGAGATTGTCACAAAAAAACGTATTTAGAACTTTCGCCGCCCGCTTGCGATTAAAATTGGTGGATGAATTCCGGTAGCGATCCAAGAAGTACTTATGAAAAAACCCAAACGGCTGGTTGCGCATCGCCGCCATCGGTGGTGTCGGACTGCGCCAGATCCGATCAAGGGGCGACGACTCGCTGCCGGGGGCCAAAACCGGCCAAGACCTGACGAGATCAATCAAGGGAAACAAGTAGGCACGGTAGGCTATAAAATCTGCCTGAAGTGCAGATTTGTCCGTATGTTTGGTTTTATCACGGTGAAGCAGATCGATGGGAAAATCTTCTGGGGGCCAGCGGCAGTCGACACTGAAAGCATCCATGCGCCGAGCAAAGACTTCGAGATCGGGACGCCCGATACCAAGGGCTTCCAGCGCTTTTCCAATCTGGAAGTTTACCGAATAGTTGCAAATCTCCTCAGGTTTCCTGGGGTTGGTGGCGATACTTGAGATTTCTTGATTCAAAGCATTCTTGATGAAATTGATGATATCATCAGTGAGTGCCTGATCGCTGTAGCGGCTATCTATTTTAAATTGCCAACCTGCGGCTTTCAGTCGCTCATAATCCTTGGGATTACGACTCGGTGGCGACCGCATCGACCAATAATCGGGATGCCAGTCGCTGAACAGATCAAAATAATTACCACCGGTTGCTACCGAAAGGGCACTGTGCAACGCGGGTGGATTCTCTCCCACCATTGTATTAAGCCCAAACGAGTTTTGACCTGGCGTCAGGTAATTGCCGACTCCCGTGAGCAGATTGTCTTGCTTGAGCCCTAGGTAATACAAGTTAAAGTCTAAGACGGTCATGGCAAAGCGCGGATCTGCGAACAAATCATCAAGAATTTCGTCTTGAGTCTTGCCAGCATATCGAGCCATTTCCTGTGAGCTGCGGATGCGCCCTTGGTACCGTAGAGCTTGTGCGGCCTTACTAATCCATGCAGAATCTGCGACCTCCTGACCCCTGGCGGTGGTGAGTGGATCCAAACCAATTAAAAAAACGATCACCCCGGCGACAGCCCAAGTGTGCGACCACACACGCCACCAATACCATCGAGGGGATTTAGCTGTTGCCATACCACCAACCTTTGCAAACGATTCTGGTTGATTCCTACTCTCCCCGAGGATCACCGTGACGTTCACCGGCAACCAAGGGAGTTAGTTTTGACGGAATCACTGCAAAAAAGACGCCATAGATAATGGCCTATCACTCCGGTGAGTTATCCATTCATCGTTCGAAAATGGTTTAGTTTTGGGCGAAAAAATAGCGCAAATATTGGTATAAATTTGCCTATTAAGGACTGAGCGTCGAGTAAACCGGGGGAGTTCCACCCCCAGCTTCTCTCCGAACGGTACGTGAGCCTCTCGACTCATACCGCTCCCACCTTCACGGACGCTGCCATGCCCAGTGAACAAAAATCCTGGGCTGCTTTCTGCTCACCTTCCTGAGAAAGTTGTCGCAGAACCGATCTCTTTTCGCAGACCTGATCCGTTTCAGTTTATCATGAAGATCATGAAGAACAAATCCGCGGTAAATTCTAGCCATCGCCATCAAGATTCTGCGCTTCCTTTGATGCGAGCGCAGCCAAACTCGTTTGCCCCAAGCAAAAAATGACTAACCCGCTCGATAAAAGTTCAATATTTGGCAGCCCAAGGCACGTGCCAGTTTGATGCTCAGCTGACTTAAGTTTTTACTTTCACAGCTCAATTTACCGTGCTTACCCGAGCTCAGGGGACTATCCAACATGGCATTTGATTTGCAAAGGCCAAAATTCCAACGATAAGTCCACGGAGGATTTGCCCATGAACCTAACAAAAGCCCTTCTAGTAGCCCCCAGAAATAGGGACCGCCGTGATTTTCAGTATAAAGCTTTAGTATCGGCAGCACAGGAAATCAGAGCTGCGGGCCAGGTAACCCTGTGCAACCTAACCAAGATTGAAAATGGCGCGCCCGACGATTCGTCGATATCGTTTGTGCTTGATCCTCAGACTTTGCAAACACCAGCACTCGGAAAAGTCTATAGGAATATCGTCCTTGCAAAAATCAGTCTCGAAGCGACCGAGGATGTTCATGATCTTCCTAAAGATCCAAATCAAAATGACCTCGGCCCTACCCATGGTAAAAGGCACATCGATGTCGCGATCGATGTTGGCATTGACGAGGCATCTTATGACAACGATCAAGCCCCCAAGAAAGCTAGGTGTCATGCCCGGGTGACGACGACCCTGACACAAGGAATGTGGAGCCACATAACCTTTAAGAACTACGACACGGTTATCGCAGGTTCCAAAGCCGATCTTAGCAATGCAGCTGCTTTGCTTCAGCTAAATCCAGAGAATCAAGAACCGCCATCGCCTGACTCTTCGCAAGAGAATTAACGAAATCCTGGGCGAAGTTTTTATTGGCCATCGCCAATAAAAACTTCCATTAATCAGCCTTAATCAGCCCAATACTTGATGCCGCCGTTGGCCTGCATCAGTAGCTGAGGTGCAACCGGTTCAAGATTAGAATTAGGTTTTGCAACATGCAGATCCGATTGGTAGGTGATTACACCAGATTTGGTTGTTACGTTTGCGCAAAACCTAACCAGAACGATGTAATTGTTGTGACCTGACCAACGCCTTTCACTATAGGTTATACTATTGGCTTTTTCGGTAACGTCATAGCTAAAGACGCTTTGCTGCTGCCATGAGCCGGTGGCCATGGCTGTCGGCCACCACGGATACATGGTATCGTCGTGAAATACTGCGGGACGAAGGTATTCATCGAGAGTCGTCGTTCTTGTGCTGAGTTCGTAGCGGCTGCCCAAATCAATGCGGTTATCGGTGCCTCCATGGAGAATGATTTTGCCATTCACGAGATCGACCATCATGGGTTCCGTGGCGATGCTATTGGTTGCTTGGCATGCTGCCGAATCTCCATCCATTTGCAGATAGCTTGCGGGAACAACATATTCAACCACGGTAAACCAATCGCTCTGGGCAACATTTGATTCGAATGTATTCTTAAAATCAGGATGCGAGTATGTGCACTTCATCGTCACGCGATATTCGCCGACCGGCAGGGCGCCATAATCAAGAGCGGCCTGATACGCATCGGCCCCACTACTAGCTTGAATCTCGTTCTGACTCAGCGTTCGATCGTCCGCGTTAGTCGTGGCGATAAGCCCCCGCACCCCATTCTGCAACTCATGGTAACAGGAAATCCTGGTATAGCCTTCGAGATTGGTCTCGCGCCAAGTTAGTTTTAGAGTCTTATTGTTGGCATCGGTTGCCGTCCCGACAAGCTGCGACAGGACTGGTATGGATTCGGGCGTCGGTGGGGTCAACCCAGTGGGTGGAGTTGGTTCTGAGCTAGTGGGTTTAGACTGGAGTTTAAACCCAACCGGAGTGCTCTTTAAGGATTTTGCTTTCATCCCATTTGCTTCATAAGTTGCATAGATCGCGATTTGATAATCGCCTCCGCTCCAATTGGAAACATCAATTTGTGCGGTGTAATGGTTTGGTTGCGCAGTTTTAATGGCGAGAGTTTTAGCTCCATAGTTTGTAACGGAGTTATCCCCGCCCCTTACAACATCGTAGGTAAAGCTCACATTGGCGGCTTGCTCCTGTTGCCATTCCCAGCTTAATGTCAGCAAATCTGGACGGCCTCCCGCTGTTTCCCCAGATTCGGTGACTTCCGCGGCAAAATTTTCGATGTCGCGATGGGTGTGACCACCGGCTTTGTAAGCGGCAAACCAATGCGACCACTGACTCTTCTTGGAATCTAACTGTTGCCAGGTAATCCGGTACGAACTATCGACGCCAATCGGCACGATTTTAGGTCGGCGCACTGGACTCGCCGCCGTATCTAAGCGGACAAAGGGACGGTATTTTATTTGATGATCCGAGCCGCGTAGCGTAGCGCTAGCATAAACCGCACCGGTAATCTCCTTGGAGTCGTTGCTTTGGTAAGCTAGCACCAATAGACCGTCGCCAGATTGCGATTCCGTATAGCTCAGACTTGAGCTGTTGTATTTGGGATCGTCTGTAATACCTTGAAATCGCATTGAGGTGCTCAAGGGAGCACTCTCATTAAATTGCCAGGTTGGTTGATCCGAGGCAAAATCAAAAGTGGCTTGCCGCACGAATAGGTTTTGCAATGAAATTTCAAACCAACTGACGACGGCATGGGCGTCAGAGTTCTGCGACGGACCTAGGAATATGTTGGGCGAGAAAGAATCACCGGGCAACTGGGCACCATCGATTGGGTCCAATTGAACCGGTTCCTTCCAAGCTTGATCTAGGGCTTTGCTGCTCACGAAAAGATCCCGACCATCCACCTTGCTGTCGGCTGGCCGCGTGTTTTCCTTCAGCCAAGCTAAGACGGCATTGCCATGGTCATCGATAGCACCTTTAAGGTCAAATACTGAGCTGAAAACATTGGTTACAACCGAGTCCGGTTGCCAAGTTTGGCTATCGCCAAAGCTTGCCGTTAGGATGCGACAGCCTTGTTTGCATTGCTGGGCAGGATCTCGGTCTAATGATGGCGAATCCAACCAGCTTACCAAGATGTATTTGCCATTCTCCGACCGGGCGACATGGTAGCGAGGGCTATTGATTTCTTTCTTAAGCAGGAGACGGAATGCCTTGCGCGCTTCGTCATAGACTTGAATATATAGTACTCGCGAAGGATTCGACAGAGTGTCATAACCTTTTGCCGTGTAGACAATAACCTTCGAGCCGAGACGTTCATAGTGCTCGATTTCAAGGCTGCCGTCGATCCAATTTCTAGCCACATCGTCTGGTGCGGTTGTTCCGATCCAAGTGATTTTTTGGTCTTGGAAATCTGAGATAGAACCAGCCGCTGCATTGATCTTGATCAGAGGTTGATCGTTTCGCAAAGCGGGAGAAAAAAACGGTTCGTGGTAGGTGACAAGGTAGGATCCGTCGTCGCCAAAGCTTGCGTAGGGAAACAAGCCTAGGGTGGTTTTTGCCAAGACCAGGTTCGAAGCATAAGGCAGGCCGCTACGCCACTCTAGATTGAGGGCAGAGGAAGTGCTGTAGATATCGTTAAGGACTGCAAACTGATTCTGCTCATGGTCAAGATGCTTTAGTTTGACATTAGCTTTTTTCAACGAACCGAATTCGCGCTCACACCAGGTGACAAGCGCATCGCCTTTGTCATTAAAATTGATATTACCAGCGCAGCTGTAATCCTCAAACACCGGATTTACCTCCAATCCCATACCCGAATAGCTTTCGGTATTGATCGGTGGGTAGAATCCTGAATGCTGGCAAGTCCCGCCAGCATCCATGCTTTGGTGCATCGGGCAGGCGGCAGCATGCTCCTTGGCATCATCGACAGCAAGGGTTGGCTTCATGAGATCTAGGCTCTTCTTTGCTATGGCACACCAGTGAGAAGGAGAGTCGTACCCTGTGATCCCCCACACTTTCTTGTGCTGCGCGCCACAGAAAAGGGGTTTAATCGGTCTTGGATCGGAATTGGTTTCGAAATTTATTTTTTGGAGTTTGTTCTGGCAAGAACCGCTCCATTTGCAATGAATTCCGTCATTAGCCAGACAACCTACATCGCCGTTTTCATCCAACATCAAAGGTACCGATAACCCTACATCGCAGGTCCAAGGCACCAAAGCCAAGCGATTGAAGCCCGCTTGTTCATTAGTGCTTGCTGCCGTCAAACCAGAAGGTCGGTTTTGACCAGAATCACAGGCACTAATCGTGAACATTGTGATCACTAAACTTATTTTGGCCAGTGTTTTTGACAGGAAACGATTCTGCATAGAGGACCTTTCTCATGGGATGCCTAGACCGATGCGAGTCGTTGGGTCAGGTCGCAGCGGGATGTTAGGTCGATCCCAGCAAGACTCGTTCCTAAGGGTGTACTCGTGAAAATCTCAGTAATACAAGTGGTTATAATACGAGCAAGTGTCTAAGCCTTAGACAGCATGGTTTTCTGATTATTCTGTTTTCTGACTATTCTGATAGAGAGGCGAAGGGAAAGCCAATCTTCTCGAGCGAATGTGCAGGTGGCTGCCACCACAAAAAAATTCCCTGACCGCTCATATGGCCAAGTCCTCAGAGAAAATATTATCGGCGATCACATTGAAGGTCCGTCTGAGTTCATCAATCAGACGCTCGTTGTTCGGATCAAGCGTCATACCTAAATTCCGATATTGCTCGCGTGCGTCTAAAAAATCCTGCCGGCCCTCCCTAAGCACCTGCTGATCGTCCCGCGTCATGTCGTACTCCGAATCCCGCGCGTTTTGCAAAAGGGTGAATAGTTCCCGGCAAGATTTTGACAGAGGATCGGGAAGATTCTTGGTTTGTTTCAATCTGCTTGTAAAAAATTGATTGATGACTTGATTGCGTGTGGATAATTTCTTAAATTCGCCGATGAAGTTGAGGTAGGCGACGGTAGTCCCGACAGTCCGTGCATTCATATCACTCTCAGATTCAATCAAATGAATCGCGAAGTCCGCCAATACGAACGAGCCACCCGCATCCAGATTGATAAGATCCATACTATCGAATCGATTAAAGAACGTCCGATCGCTGGCTGGTAGCTGGTAGAATTTGAAGCCATGCTTCGCCGCCGTAACAATCTGAAAATTAAGCTCGGCCAAAGCCAAAGAGTCAGATGGTCCGGGCTGGTACCCCGAGGTTTTGCAGTCCCGCCAAACTTTGCGCATCGCCGTCACTGAATTCTTGAGGTTTTGACAGATATCGGGGAGCAATAGATTTGGTGTTTGCCAAATCAGCTGGGCGCACACCTCATACGTTGCCTCAGCCTGAGCCCTAACCGAAGGCGGAAGATTTTCCACAAGTTTGGCAAAGGTTTTTTGTTCGAAGGCTTTTTCGGCCAGCCAGTCTTGCTCGGAAACGAGCAATTCATCCTTAATTCTCTTCTCGAGCACATCAGGAATGGTGCGGTCGTTGCCCAACTGAACATTGAAATAGGACTTGGTGCTGAAGAGAGCGAGTGCGTTCCCTTTTTTTTCTACCGAAAAAGCACAAACATTGCCATTCCTCGCAGTTTGGCCGGTCGCCAAACCAGTATAGATCCCCAGATCACGTGCGATTTCTTCATGACCGTCATGCGAGGCAAATTCGTTGCGGATCGTGGCGAAAGCCTCCTTTGACGGAGCGAAGGCATAGGCATCGCCTTCGGATGTGGCAAGAGCATAAAACTTGGTGCCTTCGGGGGCGCGAGCGAAATTTGCGGATGCTTCGGCTACCCATCGGTACGGATGGGCAAGGAATCTTGTGAGGTCCTTAGAGAACAGCTGTCGTTGGGCCCTGCGTCGAGCTTCTCTGATTCGGCTTTTCAGCGGTCTCATAGGAGTTGGGCGCAGCCCTTTTTTTGCGTCTTGCTGGGAAAGGATTTGGCTTTTGAGAGGCATATAACCATCTACCTTGATTAAGGGGTGTCGGCTCATTTTACGGCAAATCGACGTCTTTTTATCAGCCCAGGACGGCACGTGTCAATATTTTTTTGTTTATGTTCATTTTGGGCGCCCGGATTTTGGGCGGTAGCAGGGTTAGAGATCGAGATCAAATTGTCCTCTTCGCCAACCTTGACTTAAGAAAACCACCCTGCCCACGAATGGAGAATTTTTCGCAACTGATTTGTTTGATTAGGGGCTATCTGCTGTCAGCGACAAATTTTTGCGACGACCTCGGCATGGTCAGTCTGCGGAAACATATCAAACGGTACCAATGATTTGATCTTTAGACCGCCCCGTTCGCTCAACAGGCGCAGATCCCTCTTGAGCGTGTCGGGATTGCAGGAGACATAGCAGATAGACTCTAGAGCAGGTAGTTTGGTCAGCAGGGCTGCGATCACCTGGGGGTCAAGGCCCGCACGCGGTGGGTTCACGATCACATGCGTGATGCTGAGCAGAAATTTTTTGTGCTTGGACTGAGCAAAAAAGTTTTCCGCGCGCGCAGCGATGGCCAAGAAATGATCGATCCCCTGTTGGCTGGCAAAAGACGCCGCAGCATCGATGGCGTGCGGATTGGTCTCGACCAAAACAACCTGCTCAAACTGAGAGGTCAGCGCAAAACTGTAGCTTCCAAAGCCACCGTATAAGTCGAGCAAGGTTTTTCCCGAAAACCCCGCAACCACCTCATCGACAAACCGTGGAAAAAGACTCCCATTGGCCTGAAAAAATACCAGCGGGTTTACCGCCACCGATGACACCTCGATGGTTGTAAGTCCGGCCAAATGCCTGCCGTTGTGAGCCATAACCAGATCATCATCATTTTTTGAAAGGATCGACTCATATAGCGCCACCTGCGAGAGATTTAATCCCAGGGCCCATGCCTCAAGCTCGGCACGAGAAACCCCGGTGTGCGACAGCACGACACCGAACGTGCCAGTCGATCGGCTGTAGCGGACCGTGATAAATTTCAACCGTCCCGGTTGAAATTTGCGATTATCATGCTGGTAGAATGGCGCCGGCACTGGTTTGCCGGTCGCAAAAAGTTTGGTGATTAATCGATTGATCGCCGGGTCATGCACAGCACAGTGAGGAATTGCGACAACATTTTTGCTATGGCGTGCGTAGAGTCCGATGGACCGGCGACCTAGGTCATCCTCGTGAAGGCAGAGTTTGCTGGAAGTTCGATACCCAAGGGGATCGGGGCTCGGCACCATGGGCTGGATAGGACTCAGCGGCTTCAATATCGCGTCGATTTTCTTGGCTTTATCGGCAAGTTGCTTAACGTATGGGAACTGCTGCAGCGTGCAGCCGGAGCATTTTCCATAATGTGGACAAGGTGCCTGCATAGGTCTCTCCCAGAGAAGCTGGCGCGAAAGCGTCTGAATAGCTCGCCAAACTCCAAGCGTCCATCGCAAAGATTTAATTGCTACAGAGTCTTGAGATAGGCGACTATCGCAGCCAGATTCTGTCCATCATAAATGGAACTGAAATTGGGCATAGTCGGGGCATAACCCGCGGCGATCTCGGCCTCGGGCTGCACCAAAGCCCGCATTAGGTAGGCCTCATCGATCACGACAGTAACCCCAGAAGTCAGTAACCGTTGTTTACCGACGAGGCGCGAAAGAAGCGGGGCCCGGAACGACGAGTCGCGTTGGTGGCAGCTGCGGCACGAACCCTCCTCCTCGACAATGGTTCTGCCGCGCTCGATGGGAGTATTGTCATGATGAGAGGGTTTTATCATGAAAAAAATCACGAGTCCGATCAGGCCTCCCGAAATTCCGAAAATCCACCAGGTCTGTTTTCCCATCGGATGGTCCCTTCACGTGCGCGGGGCGAAATTCGCCAGGAAAGATAAAGCGATTGGCTTTTTTTAGGATATTGTCTAGAAAATACTATTACTTTTTTCGAACAACGAGGATTCTCATGAGATTAGGAATTAAGCAGGCGCGTGTTTGCCTCACGCTTGCACTGTTAATGACCCCATTTAAGGTCGCCACCGCCGAAGAGGCAGATCCCACGTTGCCCTTTGAAAAATACCAGCTCGACAACGGCCTCGAGGTGATCCTTCATCAGGACGACCGGATGCCGCTTGTGGCTGTTAACCTCTGGTATCATGTTGGCGCCGGCGATGAAATACCCGGCAAAAGCGGTTATGCGCATCTCTTCGAACACATGCTGTTTCAGGGTTCTCAGCATGTAGGAGAGGACAAACATTTTGATATTCTAAAAAATATAGGCGCAACAGGCGTCAATGGGACGACAAATTTTGATAGAACCAATTATTTTGAGACTGTGCCATCCCACCAGCTGGAGACCGCACTATGGCTCGAAAGCGACCGCATGGGCTATCTGCTGCCCCTGGTTACGCGCAAAAGCTTAGACAACCAAATCGAAGTCGTCCGCAACGAACGCCGCCAGCGCACCGACAATGTCCCCTACGGAAAATCCCGAATGCAGCTGTTCGAATTGTTGTATCCCGAGGGGCATCCCTACCGTGGTGTCGTGATTGGTGAGCACAAAGATCTTGCAGCAGCTACAGAGCAGGACATCATTGGCTTTTTTAAAACATGGTATGTTCCTGCCAATGCAACTCTAGGGCTAGCCGGAGACTTTGACCGCGATGAGGCGAAACGGCTCATCCAAAAATGGTTTGGCAGTTTCCCGAAACAGCCGCTGCCCGAACACAAGATCGTTCATGCTCCGAAAATCAAGCATCAGCGTAAAACGCTGGTCGATAATTTCGCAAAACTTCGCCAGGTGACCTATGCCTGGCATACTCCGGCCAGGTACGAAGACGGCGATGCGGATTTTGAAGTTGTTAGCAGCATTCTGGCGTCTGAGGCCGGACGGCTCACCAAATTGCTCGTTCATGAAAAACAATGGGCGCAGGACGTCAATGCCTACCAGTGGGGCAACCAAATGTCTGGCGCATTTTTTGTTTCTGTTGATCTTAAGCCCGATGCGCCACTTGATGGGGTTGAGAAGATCTTAGACGAGCAGATCGGTGAGCTACAAAAGAACTTGGTTACGAAAGAAGAACTAGCCCGTGCCGTGACAGGCATCAAATCATCATTCATCTGGCATCTGGAGAGTCTAAATGCACGCCTCGATGCCCTTCAGGAATACAATCACTACCTGGGATCTCCAGACTATATCGCCAAGGATTTGGCTCGTTTCCGCAAGGTCACGCCAGAATCGATCCGTGCGCATGTCCAGAAATTCCTAAACCGCGATCACCGGGTTGAGGTCGTGACGATGCCAAAACCCGACTCCTCGGCAGGCTAAGCTATGGTTTCGCTCATGATTTGTAAAAACAGAGGACTTATGAACCGCATCCCTTGTTCCGTTTTTGCTAGCTCAATCCTACTTAGTCTGTTCGGCGGGCATGTCCCGGCGGCATTTGGCGCCCCCAAGTCTGGTATGACGAAGGCCGACACCCACAAGGAGCTACCCGCGACTTCGGAAGATTTCCGGGCACGTCAGCCCGAGCCTGGAAAAATTCATGAATTCAAGATGCCCATGCTCAACACATTTGTGCTGGGCAATGGTCTCAAGGTTTTTCTGCTTGAGGACCACAGATTACCCACCATTTCACTTGACCTTAGTTTTCCAGGCGGAAGGTCACAGGCCGCCAAACCCATACTTGCTCCGCTCTGCATGGAGCTTGCGACCAGCGGCACCAAGCGTTTGAGTATCATCCAATGGAATGAGCAACTAGCTGACCGAGCAGCAAAAATCCGGGGACTGGCGACCGACGAGACCGAAAGCATCGTCGCATCGAGTCTTACGGGTCACTTCAAGGATACCGTGGCCCTACTTGCTGAAACGCTTACAAGCCCTGGACTCAGGCCGAGCGAGTTCGATCGGATTCTCAAATCTGCCCTGGCATCACTAAAACAAGATAGGAGCGATCCCAAAAGCATCTCCGAGCGGATTTCACAAAGCATCATCTATGGCCCCGACCATCCGCTAGGGAAAATCCCGACCGAGGACGATCTCAAGAAAATCACGGTAAGCGACTGTGAGCAGCACCTTGCCCGCGTCATCCACCCAGACGGCGCCCAGCTCTTCATCACCGGCGATATTACCAAGGGTCAGGTTTCAGATTTATTTGGAGCCATTCCGGGCTTTAAGGGCAAGGTTCCGAAGATTGCCACAATGCCTCCAGCTCATCCGCGTGAGGGCAAGATATTTTTTGTCAATGTGCCGGGTGCGGAGCAAAGCGCGGTTGGAATTCGAGACATCGGACCAATCCGCAGTGCCCCGGACTTTTTCGCCACGACTCTGATGTCGAGGATTTTCGGCGGGGGTTTTTCTGGGCGCATTAATATGAACCTGCGCGAGGACAAAGGCTACTCTTATGGTGCGCGGGGAGGCTTTGCCTATCACCGGCAGTCAGGCGATTTCGCAGCCGACACCACGGTGCGCAGCGATGCAACCTATCAGACCATTATCGAGTTAGTTGACGAGATCACGGCGCTGCAAACAGGAACCAAGCCTGCCACAGCAGAGGAGCTCGCCCGTGAGAAAAACGGGGCGATCTTGGGTCTGCCAGGGACTTTTGCCACCTCGCAAAGCTCGCTGTCCAACTTTAAAAGCCTGGTCTTTTACAGCCTGCCGATGGATTTCTACAACCATTACAATAAGGATATTGAGCAGGTCACGCTCAAGGATATTCAAAAAGCCGCGGCGGCTCACCTTGACTTCAAGAGGGGCAAACTCATTGTGGTGGGCGATGGCGCAAAACCGGTAATTTACCGAGAAGGCAAGGAAGATAAACCTCTTCTAAAAGATGGCAAACCAGTGACTCTGCTTGAAAGCTTAAAGGATCTACTCATCAAGCAGAAGGTATCCGGCAAAACCCTGACGGTTCTAGACGCCGACGGTAAAGAAGTTGAAAAGTTGAACTTGGGTTCCTAGTGGGCTGTCAGGGCTGATTTTGGGTGTTGGCACCCCACTAGTGTGGCACAAAATCGGGTCAATTCCACCTCGACCCGGCCCCACCTAGGAAACTTTTTTCAGAAGCATATTGGTCACTGCTTTGTCTTCGGCGGATTTAGGACAGGAATAGACCATATGCAGATTGTGGCTTCCGGGATGGCGTTCGATCGCGTTGAGCAAGGCCTCCATGTCCTGCATATATTTTTGGGCGAACTCTGTTTCGGAATCGAGGTTTGACACTGGTGTGCTTTTAAGGTGCAAGGGAGTCTCGTTGATGAGCGCTTCTTCAACGCGAGTTCGGAGGCTTTGAATCTTGTGCCTTATTTTTTCGATTTCGTAGGTATCTGCTTTTTTTAGATAGTGCAGTGATTCATCAAGCAAGTCTTTGCGAGCCTTGGCGAGTCCTATATTGTAGTAGAGGGTGGCCAGGATATCGCGCTCATCCTCGGGCATGCTCATGATTGCATCTTCGTAGAGGGAAACTCCCTCGCTGTAGTGGTCCGTTCGGATCAGCGCCACCGCCCGGTTATTCGTGAAGACTACGATTTCTTTGAGCGAATCGAGTTTTTGCATCAAAGATTTGGCTTTGTCATGCTGACCCCGCTTGATCGCTGCCTTTGCCTCCGTGGTCTTGATTGTCGGGGCATCCTCGTCGAGTTTAAGAGCCTCATCGATATGCTTTTCGTAGCCTTGGTCATTTTCAAGCTCAAGATGAGATTCTGCGATCTGGCACAGGCGTTTAATGTTGACTGGCGAAATAACCTGAGCATTCTCGAGGCAACGCAGGGCGCTAGGGAATTCGCGCAGCTGCATCAGTGTTTTTCCCAAGACATTAAGGATATGGATCGAGTCGCCACCTTTTTCCAGCGCCTCGAGAGCGTATTGCTTGGCTTTATGATAGAACCCGGCGTGATAGGAAATTTCGGCATTGACGGTGAGTTTATCAAGATCGGTAGCCTTTTTGTTGGCAAAAAAACTTCTCTTGTAGGTCGCAACCCTTCCCATGTCGTTGTCTGCGAGCGCCTGTTTTAGTTTCTGGAGTATCGTGTGCGGTTCGGTAGGCTGGCGGTCTTGATTGACGATCCAAAAAAGTTCTCGGTAAAAGACATCATCTTGAAGCGGCGTATTGATCAGATGGGTCATCCCTATTTCTTTGAGGATGGGTATATCGTCAGTTTTCATCGTGTCATTAAAAACAATAAGCGGCGCGTGAATTCGATAATCGCGAACTCTTTGACCAAAAATAGGTCCCGCGAGCTTTGGCAATTGCCACTCGAACAAGATGAGGCTGATCATACGGTTGACGCGGAGGTATTCGAGTGCGCTTTCGCCATCGACAAAGCGATAAACCTCGGGAATTCCTACGCGCCGCAATAGTTTGTCGACTTTAGCGAAGGTTTCGTCGTTCGGCTCAACCAGCACAACCTTTTCGATTTGGATAAGGTTGAGCTGGCCGGTCTGGTCACCGGTCGTTAAGCTATATTTTTGGCGCAGCATACTGCCCAGGATTTTGAGCCGACTATCGAGCAGTTCGGCCTGTTCGACGATGGCCAGGCCTTTTTCGCACTCGCCGTTTAGGCAATAGGCCTCTGCCAGGTAAATCATATTCTTGGGGAATTGGCAGTTTAGTTTGTTGATCGCCTTTTCAAAAATCAGAAGCTGTTCTATGTCCTGTTCTTTTTGAAGGATCGGCCTCAGGTATTCTGCTGCGATAAAAGGTTGGTACCCGTGGTAGTATTCGATCAGATCGAACAGTTTTTTGAACTCAGCCTCGATATCAATCTTGGTATTAAAAGGTTGAAAATAGTTGAGCAGGCCCAGCTCGAAGGACTTTTTGAGATGAGGACCAAATTCGCTGGCTTCCGATTGCAGAAGAAATGAGATATTGAGATCAACCATGCTGCGCGATTTGAGGGCATACTCCAGGATAGCAAGACCGTTGGGATCCGCGCCAACCGCCAAAGGGATCAGGGCCCAGTCAAATGACTCCCGCTTCATCATATCGAGACCGTCTCTGATGTTACCCACACCAGTCACGTCCAGGTATCCGCGCGAGCGCAATTCCTGGTTGAGCATCTGACGTTTTGTGGCGTTGACCTCGATTGTGAGGATCCGAATGCCAAAATTTTGCCAGTCCATACCTAGTCTCCTCTGAGTCGTGATCGGAAATAATTTAAAAAGCTTAAATGCTTGCCGAATCTGTGATTAAACTTTATTACTAACTAGTCGCTGGCGCGTTTAGCGCCAGCGACTAGTTAGTGGCTCGGCGATGGGAAAAAGTTTGTCATGCCTCAAAAAAAACCCCAAAAAAAGAGTAAGTACAGGAGATTACCAATGACCAAGGACTATAAGGTTGCAGATATCGGACTTGCCGACTACGGCCGCAAAGAGATCGGCCTAGCCGAAAACGAGATGCCAGCGCTCATGGCACTGCGCAAACGCTACCAATCCGAGCAGCCTCTCCGCGGAGCCAAGATCATCGGCTGTATTCACATGACCGTTCAGACTGCGGTTTTAATCGAAACTCTTGTCAAACTTGGCGCTGAAGTCCGGTGGTCGTCCTGCAATATTTTCTCGACGCAGGATCATGCCGCGGCCGCGATAGCGGCATCAGGAATTGCCGTTTACGCCTGGAAAGGTCAAACCGTCGAAGAAGGTGACTGGTGTATCGAGCAGACCATTCTCAAGAATGGCAAGCCGTGGGACGCCAATATGCTGCTTGATGATGGCGGCGATCTCACAAAAATGGTTCACGAAAAATACCCGCAGATGCTAAACAAAATTCACGGGATCACCGAGGAAACCACCACCGGTGTTCATCGGCTCGTGGAGATGCTAGAAAATGGCGAGCTTAAGGTCCCGGCGATCAATGTCAACGACTCGGTGACCAAATCGAAAAACGACAACAAGTACGGCTGCCGGCATAGCTTGAACGATGCCATCAAGCGCGGTACCGATATGCTGCTTGCGGGACGAAAAGCGCTTGTCGTCGGTTACGGCGATGTTGGCAAAGGTTCATCTCAGAGCTTGAGGCAGGAAGGGATGATCGTCAAGGTTTCTGAAATTGATCCCATTTGCGCGATGCAAGCCTGCATGGACGGCTATGAAGTCGTATCCCCCTATCTGAACGGTAAAAATACTGGAACAGCCGACTGCATAAACAAGCAATTGCTTGGATCTACGGATTTGATCGTTACAACGACGGGTAATGTCAATGTTTGCGACAAACACATGATCGCAGCTCTAAAATCGGGGGCAGTTGTTTGCAACATTGGCCACTTTGATAGCGAGATCGATACAGCTTTCATGCGGCAGGCATACCGTTGGGAAGAGGTAAAGCCTCAGGTTCATCTGGTCCACCGCAATTCAGGCAAAGATGACTACCTCATTCTACTGTCTGAAGGCCGCTTGGTTAACTTAGGCAATGCAACAGGCCATCCCTCTCGCATCATGGACGGTTCGTTTACCAACCAGGTTTTGGCGCAAATCCATTTGTACAAAAAAGCCTGGGCTAATAGCAAGTCTGAGCCTATCACGGTTACGGTCCTGCCAAAGAAGTTGGACGAGGAAGTGGCCCTCCATATGGTCGAAGGATTTGGCGGCATGATCACAAAGATGACGGCAGAGCAAGCCAAGTACACGGGTATCCCCGTTGAAGGCCCGTTCAAGCCCGATAGCTACAAGTACTGAGCCTCCCGGAGATTCATCAAAGAAAAGCACCTGAAGACGACAAAGCGTCTTCAGGTGCAAGGGCTGAGGATAAGATGAAACGTAAAAAGCGTTCATCGCCGATCGTGTTTTTCGCGCAGCCTTTCGACCTTGCGCAAAAAACTCAGACTCTGCTCATTGGAGATATGGCCAGCCCTGAGGCGGCGCAGCGAAATATCCGATTCCGCTTTGCCCGCGACTCTGCTGTCAACAAGTCCCGAACCTTTTTCTGGTGTCCGAGAACTCGAGGTGACGGCATACGCATGACCAGTCGTGAGTAACAAACCTCCCAAAAAAACAAAGCCAAATGATCTGCACACCCTGTGGCTGGGTAACTTCATGCCGGTGCCTCCCGTGAGCATCCCGGATTCAGTCCGGGATTACCTCTAAGCTGGAGCATCGACAGGCCACAAAGCCCTCACAGCGCTTTTCGGTCAGAGTTGGCAAAAATTTAGCTATAATTTAATTGTGCTTGAAATTTATTGGCTTAGCTTTGGGCTAAGATAAAGCAGCCAGAAATCATAAACGAGATCCCAACCAATTTCCCGGTTCGGGCCGATTCTTTTAGGGCCACGATGCCGATCGCGGCGATGAAAACAATACTGAGGCGCTTGATGCTGAGGACATAGGCTACGGGGCCACCATGAGAATAAGCCATCAAATTAAACAACCCACTTGCAGCGCTGACGGCACCCAAGATGACTAACCATGGTAGCAGCACGCGAAATGAACCAACGAGGGCCCTTGTTCCCAAGCGGTTTTTAAATGCCAGGATAATGGCAAGCAAGCTGATGATCACCTGCTGGCAAAACAGGGTGGTTTCCGGATTGCTTTTTAAAACAAGGAGTTTTTGAAGGTTGACATTGACCATACCGATAAGAATAGTCAGAGTTACTGCCCGTGAGGACTTCTTGCCTAAGGATCTAAAAGGGCCCCAGGGATCTTTGATATCTTCAAGCTTGAGCAAATAGCCGCCGACTAGA
Source organism: uncultured Oligoflexales bacterium (assembly GCA_964582405.1). Taxonomy (GTDB): domain Bacteria; phylum Bdellovibrionota_B; class Oligoflexia; order Oligoflexales; family Oligoflexaceae; genus CAZOSN01. The sequence goes on from CAZOSN010000048.1 coordinate 17,634, forward strand.
ACTATTCCTATGCCCACAGCTCCGGGAAGGGAAAGACTATCGTCGGTAATGAAGGGAGCCACCAGGGCTGATAGTGCAGGGATTAAAACCAGGAGCGGCCCCACCTCCGAAACCTCATTTTCTTTGGTGGCCTGGGACAAAAAAGTGAGGCCGGCGATGCTAGGCAACGAAACTGTCAAAAGCATAGCCACATACCCAGGGGTAAGCGAGTCGAAGTCGAATTTCTGCCAAAAAAATCCCAGAAATGCCGTCGATATGAGCACATCAAAGAACACAAAAACAAGGGGCTCCAGCGAGCGCAAAAGATGCTTGGCCAAAAAGGTTTTGGCTACCGTTAGCAGCATGCAAGCCAAAGCGAAATAGACCCAACTCACAGTATTTACTTGCCCCTTTGTCAAAAATACGCCTTTTACCAGGCAGCCATTTTCTTATCCGCATATCGGGCTCAAAACTTGAGTTTTACACAGAGCTCTTGCCAAGGTTCGTGGATCATTCGTGAAAACTGTGATAAGACTAGAAGGGTATCCTGTGCAGTCCAGCTAAGGTTTCGGCTTTTTCAGAATTTTTTCATATATTATTTGCTGTAATCGCCGGGTTAACCTCAGGCCACTGAGAAGATTATCGTGAAGGGGAAGAAAAACAGATGAAAACTGCGGTGAATTCCGACAAAGATGCGGTAAGCATGGAAGATTTCCTCAAACTAATGAAAGGCAAGGCGCTTCGCGTTGCCTCTGATCCCCGCGGTTATGTCGAAGACCTCATAACTCAGCAGCAAAAAATTTCTTATAGCAACAAACACCAACTACCACCGTCGCTGTAGACGGTTTGGTATTGGTTTGAGCCATACAAGCTGACCTTGCCCTCGAGATGACTATGCCGATTGGTTCTATTCTGAGCGAATTTTGGAAGGCCCGCCCCAACCGGACATTCGTCACCAGCATGCGAAGGTTGAAAGCACGCTACCCGACGGGCGAAGATCCCTGGGGTCTTGATCTGGATTTCTTGCGGAGGCTTTTTATCCGCGGCTGGGCTTTTTATAAGCACTATTTCGGGGTCCGGGTTTTTGGCAAGGAGAATGTGCCCGAGTCAAATGCTGTGGTTGTGGCTGCCAATCATTCGGGGCAGGTCGCAATCGATGCGGCCTTGATCTCGATGGCTTTTTTTTCGGACGTCGACAACCCTCGGATTTTGCGCGCCATGGTTGCGCGCTTTGTTTTCAAAACACCGTTTATCGGCTCCTGGATCGCCGCAACCGGCGGCGTTTTAGGCGATCGACGCAATTGCCAGCTCTTACTCAAGCAAGGCGAGGCGGTGTTGGTATTCCCAGAAGGCGTGCGCGGCATTGCCAAGAACACGTCGGAATTTTATCAGCTTCAGCATTTTACGTCAGGATTCATTCGCATGGCTATCGAGGCTAAGTGCGATATTCTACCCGTTGCCGTGGTAGGCGCAGAAGAATTCTATCCCTTTGTCTATCAGGCGCGCGGACTGGCCAAAAAGCTTGGCCTACCGGCTCTTCCCATAACCCCAAATTTGCTGCCCTTACCGTCGCCGGTCGATATCTATATCGCCAAGCCCTATGCGTTGCCTCGCGAACTAAAGGCTGATGCACCCGACGATGTCATCGCCGCGCATGTCCAGGCGGTCAAAGCGATTATTCAACGCATGATAGATGATGGGCGCAAATCCCGAAGACCATACCGTATCGCAGCAAGGGTCAAGCATGCTCTCGGCAAATAACATCAACCGCGTCTTAGTCATAGGAATTGGCGGCGGTCTCGCGCAAATCCTTACGAATCTTTTGCTCAAGACCTACCCTTCCATAGAAATCACGGGCGTCGATAACCGCAGCTCCCCCGAGTCGATCCTGTCGCCGCAGGTTCACATTCACCGGATTAAATACACGCGCAACAGTTTTGAAAGGTTGTTCCGAAATTATCAGTTCGACTGCGTGTTTCATCTGGGACGCCTTAGCCATGCCAATAAGAATGCAAATCTGGCTGAAATCACCGATGTCAACGTGATGGGAACACAGCGGATCCTTGATCTCTCGCTGCAGTTTCATGTCAAAAAAGTGGTAATCCTCAGCACCTACCATGTTTATGGTGCGTATTCTGACAATCCAATCTACCTTCCCGAGACATCACCCTTGCGTGCTACCTTCGATTACCCGGAATTGCACGATGTCGTTGAGATGGATCAGGGGAGTTCAGCATTCCTGTGGCGCTACAAGGATCAGATCGAGACCATAATCCTTAGGCCATGCAACATTATCGGCTCCAAGCTCAACAATGCGATGTCATCGTTTCTCACGATGAATTGGGCGCCTTTGCCGATGGATTTCAACCCGATGTTTCAGTTCATCCATGAATCGGATATGGCTCGCGTGCTGCTGCAGTCACTTGAAAATCTGCCGAGCGGGATCTACAATGTTGCCCCCGACGATACGATAAGCATGACGCGCGCCAAAAAATTGCTCGGAGTCGATTATATCAGGTTACCGATATCCCTGGTTCAACCTCTCGCACATCTTGTTAAAATCCCGGTACCGGCCTATCTTTTTGAATACCTAAAGTACTCGTGCATCTTAGGCACCGATGAAATCAAAAAGTATCTGGGTGAAAAGTTCTGCCGCTATTCTACCGAGGATGCAGTTATCGATCTAACTGGCTTACCCAAGCGCGACCATGGCTAAGCTCGACTTCAGCCATTTTTTCTGCTGCAATCACCAAACCCTTGTGTGGCACTGCGTTGCGGGCACAAAAATCATCCTCACGTATGCCCGATACGCTCCGGTGATTTTTGCGCCCACACCTTGCGCCCCAAAGGGTTTGGCGATTTTGCGACGAAAAAATGGCCGAAGTCGAGCTAAGAGCCTGTTTAAAAAGGCTCTTAAGGTTTGTGATTAAGGTAACTTAAGGCAAAAGCCTTGGTCTCTTGAACATCCGTTGAATCGTCGCTTTTGATTTCTAATAGGTTTTTTACCTCGATCATTTCAGACTCTTTCACGAGACCCAGAAACGGTTCAAGCCAGTTTCGGGATACTGGGTACATTATGCGCAAAAATTCCGTTGATTCGGACCAGTCGATCAACTCCTTCAGGATGTCGGCGATCCCTGTGCCATAAACTTGCAAGGTTTCAACGAAACGCTTGGCCTTGTCTTGAGCTTGATTGGACATAAAGAAGAGCCTCGAAAGCTTCGCGGGATTAGATCCTTCTCCTTTCATACGATTTGCTACGATCGGTAGGGCCGCGTTCACCTGGGCTTCTGAAATTTCTAGTCCATTCGACCAATCTTGACCGGTAGAGATCATGACTTCAAGAAGTCCCGCAATATTCGACCCATCCCTCACTCTGGGAAGGATTTTCTTTGCGGAGCTGCTTGCTTCATAAATTCGTGAGCCTTGACCTTCATCAGCATCCCAGTTCTTCTTTGTGAATTTTCCTCGACTCCAATAAAACAAGATATACTTGAGAGATTCTTCAGACGCATAAGTCATTGAACGATTGTTTGCTATGAAGGTAGGTTCGAAGGAAATTGCTTCAGAGACTAATAATCTAATAAGAAGCGAATTTGGGTCCATGATAGCCGCACCACGGCTGTCGAAATCTTTCCAAACGCTCTCTAAAGCTTCGAAGATTTCAGGAATATCAAGCCCGTCCGAGATAGTATACCACCGCCCGAAATTGCTAAGGTTCGATTTAAAAAATTCCATAAAAAATAGCTTCAAAGCTGATGAATCTAGCAATTCATCTGGATTGGAAAGCATGTCTTTCAATTTGACGCCGAATGCACCTGAGATACCGGGGAACATAGTTGTCGCCAACCGACTAAGCTTACTCCGCTGAACCAAAAATGATATTGCGTAGAGACGTGCACCGTCGCCAGTTTTTATTATTTCAGCCACATCGCGCCCCAGATAGTTCTGTGGCAGAGAAGAAACGTCTACTGGCAGTTTTGACCTTAGATCCTTGAGATAGGTATCCGTAAGATAGCTGGCGTCGTAAAATATCAAGCCCCGGTAAGAGTCTTGGACGGCGAGGAGGCGACCATAGGGTGGGTTAGCAGACTCTATCAACAGACCTGGAATATTAGCCGAACGCCTAAAATCTTGAAGCACATTCCAACCAGGATCCTGTGCAACCTCTGCCAAGCTATTTTTTGCTAACTTTTGATTGGACTCAATCCCTGGATTAGGCGGTGGTAAGGCATCATAGATTAAATTCCAAGCCTTTTCGAAGGATTGTGGATGGGGATATTTCATTTCGAGTTTGTGTGCCAGCACATCACGCAAGTGAGAAACTTTCAGATTTTCGATAATAATGGTCTTCTCAAGGAGCTGTCTAAAGCCTTCAGATTTGATGGTCAATGCATCGGTAAAACCTAACAATCCAAATTTATCGACCTTGACTTTGAGAAATTGATTTAGGGAATATTCAATAATGGTATTTCTTTTAGTGAAGTCAAATTCTGAATCAAGAAGATTCCAAAGGCGTGTAATTTTCTCCCTGAATTCCTGGGAAGGTTGAAATTCATTCACTATGGCCCATGGAATTTCATCCATAGTCAATTTCGCCTGATCGTATGCAGCGGAGAATTTGGGAGCTATGCTTTGGATAGCATTGGCTAGAACAATAAGTCGCTTTATCCGATCTTGCGTTAAGGAATCTACTTGGTCCGTCGACTTAGCCTCAGTTTTAAGCCACGAGTCTGCATCGCTTGAAGCGAGAACTGGCGCATAAGACCTGAGCACTCTTGCCATGCTGCTCAGCCCCCCTTTTTCTTTTTTACTGATCTCAAGAAGTTTGGCGGCTGTTTTTTGAAATCCGCCGGTGCCGATTTCAGCCTGATCCACGGCATTTAATAACAGTCGCACCCTAGGAATAACTTTCGGATTAGGCCTGAAACGCAGCTCATTGTTGAGAAAGTAAGGCATTATGATGGCATCGCGCTCAAAAGCCATGGCTTTTCCATCCGGTCCTGTTTGCACTGTCGCAGCACGTTCGTGGAGCACTCCCGCTTTTCCAAACGTACGAAAACCTGGAATTGTGGCCGAGAAAGCTCGTGCAGGCGAATTCCCGTTTAGGCTTTCTCCAGCTCCCCAGCAGGTATCAAAGCAGGCGACCCCTTCTTCGGTGAACCGATCTTTTACAGGCGTTAACAGCTGACTAACTTTCTCCGAATCCAATTTCACTGTTTTGTCATCAAATATTCCAGTACCCGAAAGGTTGCCGTGGGAATTAAAACTGATCCCTTCAATCTCGCGCGGTTTAAACTGCCCGATTGCGCTGGTCAGGCTCGCTGGATCACTCGTAAACACTATTTTTACATGATAAGAAAGGGCAAGCTCGGCAAGCTTGCGCATGACAGATGATGACGCTAAGCTTTGACCATCTAAGTCATGCGATGCTTTGCGTTCGGCGAGGCGCTTGGGAAGTATAAAGACGGCCCATTTGGCATTGGGATTGACATGGTCGATCACGGCATTGGTGACCGTAGTCCGCAGCTTTTGGCGTTGCAGATCTGCAACAGTCTTGCCCTTAAGTTCGCCATCTTCAGCCAAAAATTTGATCCTGCTCTTGATTAAAGTAGCGAGTCGAGTGTCTCTTTCTCGGCGGCTGATGCTATCAGCGAAGACTTGCGCAAGGACTGGGTCCTGGGAAGGAAATTTGTTTGGCTCACCTGACTCGGCTGCCTTTGGTGATGCAAAATCAGCCGATTTTCCTGGCTCAACGGTTTGCGTCAAAACCGAATTGGCTGATGGCCCGGACTCGGCAGTTTGCGACGAAACCGAACCGGCTGATGGTCCGGACTCAGGAGTCTGCGAAGCTGATGGCTGGCGTGCTGCCTGGCTGCCGGATTCGGTCGATGTGGGCGAAGGATTTTCTTCGCTTGCATCCGATTGACTAGCATCGGGTGAGTTACCTGCCGGCGTGGAATTTGAGCGCCTTCGTCCACGGACCAAGTCTAGGCTGTCATCTGAGATTTTTTGGTAGGCGTCAAATGTCGGACCTTCTCTAAACGACCTCCCCCCAGAATCGACTGTCACCCAGCCGTTCATGCTTGTTGATTGAGGATCTTCCCCACCACCATTCGATATACCTTGGAAAACCTCACCGACCATAGCTTCTAGTCCTGTGATCGCTCGGGGTAGACTAGCGTCGAGGGAAGGGACCTGATGTGTCGCTATCCAAAGTTCTTCGATTTTGCTCTCAATATTTGATCTAAAAATATTTAGACTTGAAGGATCTGACCATGGCCGCTTGTGAGGATCGGCACCATCCGCCGGCGGGACCAAGACGATAGGCTTGCCCGAGTGACGATGATTCAACCATACCGCGGAATCAAAGAGCGCCACGTAAAAATCTTCAAAGGCATCGATCCATGCATTGATAGGTGCCGATGCAAGCGCGTTTCCCCACAGATCCTTTGCGTCACCTGATTCATTGCGGAGCAGCATACGCAGCAGACTCAGCCGCTTTGCGCGATCCAGTTGCCATAGGCGCTCAATTTCAGCACCGTTCTGGCTATCGATGGCCAAGCTTAAATCCAAATAAAATTTCATTTGAATTAATAGAACTTGACGGTAAGGTTCATTGTCGACCGCATAGCACCTTGCTTCGGCTTCCACCTTGGCCAAAATCCCCATAAGCTGATCGCTATCACCCGTAGAAATCACAATAGGGATAGGAAGATCCGCGATTTCTTGATCGACTCTGTAATGCTTGCATCCAGAAACAATTGCTAGGGCTAAGATGGGCAGGACGCTATACCAGGGTCTGGACACGACATCTTTTCTCCAACTTCAGTAGAATGACGGCTTTGCAATATCATTGGGTACATTTATAGAATACCAGACTTGCTAAGTTGGTTCCAAATCTCTTGCCATGGAATTGGACAGATCCCAACGCTGCGTATGGTCCTCAAACCGCTGTGAAAGATTAAGCCCGCCATTTGGTCAGTCGGTAGATTCCCGCACCAAGGTAGTCAGCCAAAGCTTGCTGGTGCTGAATACTGCCTGCGGGACGCTGGGTGCCGACTGCGGCTTGCGGTGGCGGCTAACCTTTGCCCCGGGCCTTTTTAAACAGGCTCTAATTGGGACCAACCCACCGTATCACTAAAATTAGAGATTGCACGCACGCCTGAATAGGCTAGGATACCGACCCAAATGCGGGAGGGTTATGATTCAGATCCAGGCCGTCGATAAGTGGTTCGGCGATTTTCATGCGCTCAAAGGCATCAACCTCGATATCGGGCGAGGTGAAAAAATAGTGGTATGCGGGCCCTCGGGCTCGGGCAAATCCACCCTCATCCGTTGCATCAATGGCCTTGAGGAGATTTCCGCAGGCCGTATCCTTATCGACGGAGAAGAGTTAAGCCAAAAGCCAGCCATGCTGCGCCGGGCCCGCACCAAAGTTGGCATGGTTTTTCAGCAGTTCAATCTCTTTCCCCACCTCACGGTACTAAACAACCTGACTCTTGCCCCCATGAAAGTATTGGGAATGAAGAGATCCGATGCCGAGTCCCGAGCATTGGAACTCCTTGCCCGCGTCATGATCGAAAACCAAAGCGACAAATTTCCAGGACAACTTTCAGGCGGCCAGCAGCAGCGTGTGGCGATTGCGCGCGCGCTTTGCATGAATCCAGAGGCCTTGTTGTTTGACGAGCCCACTTCGGCCCTTGATCCCGAAATGATCAAGGAGGTTCTGGACGTCATGCAGGATCTTACTAAGATCGGTGTCACCATGGTATGCGTCACTCATGAAATGAAATTTGCGGAGCATTTTGCAGATCGCGTTGTTTTTATGGAGGATGGACTCATCATCGAGGCCTCTCCAACGCCTGCATTTTTTGACCGGCCTAAGAGCGAACGGGCGCAGGCTTTTCTCGATAAGATTCTTTGAATGCCCTGTCTGGCATAGATTTGTGCCAATTTAGCTCTTTACATAACCATTTATAGAGCCTATTATCTCGGGATGTTACATTCGTGGTCCGGGGTATGATTGATCGCTAGGCCTGTTCCTAGAAATTTTTTCAAACTCTCGTGAGTGGTTGAACCACTTGATCCGGAGAATTACGAGCCCGCGTGATGTCGATCTTGGAAGGCCCTTGCGACCAAAGGAGGTATCATGGTACGGCCCGTTATTGTCCTCGCACCATCGTTCATTTTAACGTTCATTTTAAGCCCGCTCTATGCTCAGGATGTTGCTCAGAATGTTCCGAATATAGATCGAACCACAAGCAGAACGCGTGAAAGCAGCCAAACTGAAAAAATTCTGAAACTCCTCAACAGCCCGCACCTTGAGGTCGATTTCCTTGCCGATATCATCGGGCTAGATCGAGTGGCGGCAGAGGATATCATAGATTTTAGGGCCGGCCCCGACGGTGTCGTCGGAAGTAGCGATGACAATTA
>CAZOSN010000049.1:0-1813 GCA_964582405.1 uncultured Oligoflexales bacterium
TTCTCGGGTCGCCTTGATAAAATCAAAAACGGACCCTTTTTAAACAGGCTCTTACCACGAGGATAAATTTGACCTTGGTCAAAATACATTGACCTTTGCGTAAAGATCAAGTTGCGTTATTTTGGCTTGCTTCTGGTTTGGTGGATATTCTGGGTTCCCATTATCTAACATTCCTTGGTATAATTGCTTTTCAAGGTTTCGAAAATTTTACTGAGCTTTACCGACATTATCAGCTGCGGCTTACCAAGCTACAAGGTTGCAATCATTGACATAAGAACTAAGGATAATTCATGAAGCAGTCAATTCTGGCGGCAGTTTTTGCCTGGTTGATTGGTGGTGCTTTGCATGCGGAAGTCATCACGCAGGAATCTTACCTCGAGCAGGTCAAGAAAAATCATTTGGGGCTAGTTGCCAGTGCCGGACTTCGGGAGGCAGCCAAAAGTAAGGCCGAAGAAAGTCTCATGCCCGAACAACCTTATGCTTTCGGTCAGGCGCAGCTAGGGGTCAATAAAAAAGAAACGGCCAATGTCGGCTTCATGGGGGATCGCACCGATAGCCGAGGTGGTGCTTTCGGGGTAGGGCAGACCCTCGATTTTGGGCTAAAAGCTAAGGTTGGATACAACATCGCTTATGCGAAAACATCCGGGACCAACCCGATGTTTGTGTCACCCGAGGGCAATTACGATACCGGCCCGTTCATTGAGCTCGTCCAGCCTCTTGGGCGCAATTTTATGGGCCACGAAACTTCACTCATGAAAAAACTTGCCGGTATTCAGGCCGAAGGGGTCGACCTTGCCGAAGGTTTCAAGACGAAAATGGTGATGATCGAGGCCGAGTTTCACTATGTTCGACTGGCTTTGGCGCGCGAGATCGTCTTGATCCGGGCGGCGAATCTTGGTCGCGCCGACCGCTTGACCAAATGGAATAGAACCCGCGTTGGCGCGGGCCTTTCCGACAAAGCCGACCTTTTTCAGTCCGAGGCGCTTCTTAAATCGCGTGAGATCGAACTCCAGCAGGCTCGCGAAGAGCAAAGGGCTGCGGCAAGAGCCTTCAACGCGGCGCGCGGTGTTCATTCGGATGAGGTCGATGGCACGCTGACCAAGCTGGATGCGGCAGCGATCAGTGCCTTAGAACTTCCGCAGGTCTCCGATTTTGACCGCGGCGATCTCATGGCCTTGAAAAAACAGGTGGAAATCGCTTCGGTGCAATCCGAAGTGGTCAGTGAAAAATACCGACCGGTGATCGATATTTTCACCAACCTGTCGCTAAATGGCCGCGATACTGCCGAGCTTTCGGCCTTTACCGAGAGTTTGTCGCTCAAGCATCCCAGTGTAATCTTGGGGGTTCAGATCAATGCGCCGCTTGGTGGAGACGTTCAAAAAAGGGCGATATCAGGGTATTTAGCCGAGTCTCAGGCGATGGATTTCCAGGCCAAGCAGCGCGAGTTTGATCTCAAGCAGGACTGGCTCAACTACCTCGCTCGGTTTCGAGACGCCAAGACGAGATACTCTCTGGCTTACCAGCTTGAGTCGCTCCAAAGGCAAAGACTAGATCACGAACGCGAGCGCAATGAACATGGGCGTTCCACAACGGGGCAGGTAATTCTTGCTGAGCAGGATTTTGGAACAGCGCAACTGGGGCGGCTGGCCGCGCAGGTAGATGTTATGCGCCTTTACACCGAAAGCAAAGCCTTCGAGAGGATGAAACCATGAGCCTTGCGGATCTTTCGGTCAAGCGACCGATCTTTATCTCCTGCCTTATGATCGCATCGATCGCAGTGGGTATTCTTTCCTTCAAAAAGCTAGGCGTTGAT
>CAZOSN010000049.1:1823-5862 GCA_964582405.1 uncultured Oligoflexales bacterium
CTGCCGAATGTCACCCTGCCCGTGGTGACGGTGACAATCCCTTATCCAGGGGCAGCACCGGCCGAGATCGAAACCTTGATCAGCAAGGTGGTCGAGGACGAGGTGAGCAATGTGCCAGGGATCAAGAGCTTGCGTTCCGTTAGCCGCGAAGGCGTGGGCGTTGTCATCGCTGACTTCACGCTCGAAACCGACATCAAATATGCCGAGCAGCAGGTGCGGGACAGAATATCGTCAGCCAAGCGCAAGTTGCCGCAAGAAATCAAAGAACCTTTGATCCGCAAATTGAGCCCTTCAGACCAGCCAATCCTCTATATAGGCCTTAAGGCTGACCTTTCGCCGAGCGAGCTCTACGATTTGGCCAATGAGGAGGTGAGGCCACGCTTTGAGCAAGTCAACCAGGTGGGCCTTGTCGAGGTTGTGGGTGGCAGAAAGCGCGAGATCAAAGTCGAGCTTGATCAGAAAAAACTTAAGTCCTATGAACTCTCTGCAACGATGGTCGCAAACCGACTGTCTGCGACCGGCATGAATGTGCCACTTGGCAAAATCAACAAAGAAGCCCAAGACATCGTGTTCAGGACGATTGGCGAATTTAAATCGCTTGCCGACATTGAGTCAGCACCCGTGAATTTCTTTGGCAACGATGTGCCGGTGCGCATCAGCGATGTTGGAACGGTTATCGATACCCTCGAGGATGAGACGTCTAGAACCTTTGTCGATACCAAACCCTCGCTTTTTCTTCTGGTTTTCCGTCAAAGCGGGGCCAACACCCTCAAAGTCGCCAATGGTGTCAAAGCAAAGCTCGACGATCTCAACAAGCAGTTTGATGGATTGAAAGGTAGTCCCAAACTCGTGGTGGTGCGCGACTCGTCGAAATTTATCAAGATCAACAACGACGATGTTGAAGAGTCTATCCTGATCGGGATCGTTCTGACCGTTATCGTCGTGTTTTTATTCTTGGGTAGCATAAGGTCTACCTTGATCACGGGGCTTGCCCTGCCAAACTCCCTGCTTGGGGCTTTTATCTTCATGGCCTTTGCGGGCTTCACGCTCAATTCGATGACTCTTTTAGCGCTTAGTTTGTCGGTTGGCCTTTTGGTTGATGACGCGATTGTTGTGCGCGAGAATATTTTCCGGCATATGGAGCTTGGTAAGGCGCCCGTTGAGGCAGCTTTGTTTGGAACCAAAGAAGTTTCGCTCGCCGTCATCGCCACAACCTGCTCGGTACTATCGGTATTTGGTCCGGTAGGCTTTCTTACCGGTGTTGTTGGTCAGTTTTTCCGTGAATTCGCATTCACAATTTGTTTTGCGATGATCATAAGCCTTTACGACTCCCTTACGATCGCGCCGATGCTTTCGGCCTATTTTGCAGGAAACTTACATAAGAAGCCCAACGTGGTTTACCGCTGGACCTTGGGGTTGCTGGTTGCGGGCTTTGAAAAAATCCAGCAGGCGGCGGAGGCTATCTATGACAGGGTGCTAAGAATCTCAATCCGCATGCCTTGGCTAATTTTCGTTGGGACAGCGGCCGTGCTTGTGATTAGCGTCATGGCGTTGGGCAAAGTTCCCAAGACATTTTTGTCGCCTCAGGATTTTGGTGAATTTGCGGTCAAGATCGAACTTGAACCTGGCGCGAGCCTTGATTCAACCAATAAAGTCGCGCAGCAGGTCGATCAAATGGTGCGGACTAACCCCGAAGTCGAGCATTCGACGATCATTGTTGGCGACCGCGACGGGCAAACCAATGTCGCTGATTTCTCGTACCAGCTTGTCGCTCGCGATAAGCGCTCTATGAACACCTCGGAGTTTAAGGACCATTTAAGGACGCAGCTTAAGCAGTTTTCCTTTGCTAATCCTAAGGTTACGGATATCGATTTCCTGGGCGGCGGGATGCGCCCCTTCACTGTGAATATCATCGGCAACGACTGGGACGCCTTGCTTGACTACTCCAAGAAAACCTACGACATGCTTTCCCACCACCCGGGCCTTACCGATGTTGACTTCAACTACAAGCCTGGCAAGCCGGAGGCTCAGGTCCTGCTTGATAAGGATACGGCCGCAAGCCTTGGGGTCGCTTCGAACATGATGGGTGCGGATCTGCGCACGCAGATTGATGGCACGGTGGCGGCATTGTTTCGCGATAACGGCCGGGAGTATGACGTGAGGGTGCGGCTTAAGCCGTCGGACCGCGATCTTGCGGCAAATTTTAACTCCACTTATATCCCGAATATCAATAATTCGCTGCTTCCGCTTAAGGATATGGCCACCTTGAAGTTCACGGATGGGCCCACGAGTATCAATCGGCAGGATCGTGCCCGCTACATTCAGATTTCTGCGGATGTGAAACCAGGCGGGCCCGGGATGGGGGCTGTGATGTCTGATCTCAACAAAGCCTTTGAGTCGACGATAAAATTGCCGCCCTCGCTGCGCTACACCTATGTTGGTCAGGCCGAGAGTTTCAAAGAATTGCAGGGCAGCCTGGTCACGGCCTTTACGCTGGCGATACTTTTTACCTACCTTGTTTTATCGAGCCTGTACGAGTCCTTTATCACGCCGTTTACAATCATGCTGGTCTTGCCTCTGGCATTGTGCGGTGCTTTCATCGCCTTATACCTAGGGCATAGCAGCCTTGATATCAACTCGATGATCGGTTGCATTTTGCTTTTGGGTCTTGCAACTAAAAACTCGATCCTGCTCGTCGACTATGCCAATCAGCAGGTTGCGAAAGGAGTTGGTCTCAAGGAGGCGATCTACGAGGCTGGAAAAACTCGGTTGAGGCCGATTTTGATGACGACTCTAGCCTTGATAGCGGGTACCTTGCCGATCGCGATTGGTCTCAACGAGGCCTCGAAGCAGCGGACCAGCATGGGGATTGCGGTCATTGGTGGGCTCGTAAGTTCGATGCTTCTGACACTCGTTGTGGTTCCTGCGGCCTACGCTTATATCGAAAGATTTAAGGCATGGATGAGGCGAGTTGGGTCACGGGTGGTTGGAAGCTAATGAGTTGGTTCACTGAACTGCCGCAGAGCCAAAAATTTTCAAAAAAAACGGGGCATAGGAATCTCGCCCTATGCCCCGGATCAAGCCCGCAAGCGGGCTCTTAGCCTTTACTGAACCACACCTTCGATGACTGCCGGTGCGACATCACTCATATCTTTCAAGTCTCGCCCTTCCGTAGGATCGGCCCAGAGGCCCACCGACGGAAGTTCGGGAATGTTGGATAGGCTCAGCGACGAGCAGTTCGATGCATCCGTCTCACTCATGGATTCTTCAGCTTCGAGCATTTTGATCACGACTTCTTTGCCTTCTTTGGTATCGATCAGGTTTGCTCCTGACTTGATTGCAAAGCAAGGGGCGAAGTGTTGGTTTTCCTTGTCGCCATTGTTCATAAGCGGGATTCCCATAAGTTGGCCGAAGCCCTCATACCGGAGCAGAAACTGCTGACCATAGCACTTGTTGGAATCTAAGCCAGAAGCATCTGTATTTTTAGTATGAACATAGCTAAAGAACTTTGGTCGATCAAAACCCACGGCCTTGCCATTGCTGTCAATGACTCCTGTGTACTTGTTGAAGCTATTAGCCCCGGTTTCCCAAACATAGTGCGGGACAAGCGCCAAGTCATTGGCTTCCAGAACCCCGTCTGGACGGAGTGGGGTGATACCTTCCAACGATGTAACCAAAGGACCAGTTCTAAACCCCTGGGAGTTCTGGCCAGAAACCTGGCTAACGCTGTCCGCGGGTTTAATGATATCCGATGTGCCCGCTGCCTTAAGTGCCATAGCCGAAGCGTCCCAGTCGTATTTTTTCGGCGAGGCCTTGTTTAGGATGAGCTTTCCTGTTGTGTCGCGGTCTTTGAAAAATGGTCCATCGCCGTTCATATCGCGATTGCCTTTTTCAATCATCGTTTTATCGATATTGGGTTTCAGACAATCCACCAAGCAGTAGAGTGATGTGCTTGCCAGGCTGTTGGAGGCCATTTCCTCTTCGTAGATGATAATCTTGTCAACCTTGAGTGTGTCGCGATTTACGATGAACCGTACTT
>CAZOSN010000049.1:5872-11546 GCA_964582405.1 uncultured Oligoflexales bacterium
GTGCCAGGCCTTAGTGTGAACGTACCTGTCGTATCCTCCCACTCTTCAGTCATCGGCTGACCTGGAGTTGCGGTTGACTGCTTGCGCTTGGAGACCTTCTGCATCTTTTCGCCATCAAATAAAATCTTAACATCTGTTTTTGAGTCAGGGTCGAAGGTGCGGACAATGTTTTTCTTCTCTTTGAAGTCGGCCAGCGTAATAAGCTTGGGGGTTCGTTTGATCAACTTACCAGGAGCAACAACCGTGGTAAATACTTCCGCTGAAGCGCCTGCTGCCTGCTGTTCGGGTGTCAGTTCTTTTTTCATGGTCATGCCACTTTTAAAGGAGATGTGTGGTGGAGCAAAAACTCCCCAATAACCAGCGAAGGCATGCTCTTTGCGGCCGTTGTAATCGAAAGTCAGCGGAAATCCGCCATTCATCGCAAGGCGCTTACCATCTTTGTCATAGAGTCCGTAGCGCCAGGCTGCGATCTTGGGATGATCGGTTGATAAACATACGTCGCCTTTACCGACAGTTGAGCGCAAGAAATGACCGTTGCTGAAGGCCATCTTGAAATGCGCTTCCTTGCTGGAGGAGTCTCCACCAAGAGCCAAAGTTCCCTGTGGCTTGGCGCCATTTGCTGGTTGACCTGGTTGCCCAGCTTGGCCTTGGCCCGGTTGTCCGGCTTGGCCTTGACCTGGTTGCCCAGCTTGGCCTTGGCCCGGTTGTCCGGCTTGGCCTTGGCCCGGTTGTCCTGCTTGGCCTTGGCCCGGTTGTCCTGCTTGGCCTTGGCCCGGTTGCCCTTGACCTTTCTCGCCACCTGGTTGCCCTTGGCCTTTCTCGCCACCTGGTTGCCCCTCGCCTTTGTCGCCCCCGGGTTGATCCTGCCCTTTTTCCCCGCCTTGAGGCCCCTCTTGTCCAGGCTGCTGCACGAGAGAAATTTTTGTGACGGCCACACCACCGGTTACTTTGCCATCGGCATCAAGATCCAACGTCGCCGCTGCCGCCATCTTGCGTGGGCCTTCGCCACCGCCTTCACCACCTTCGAGCGCTAACTTATTGCCATCATGACCACTTTCTTCGAGCGCAAATTTGATCGACAATTTATCAGCCGACGGCTGAATCGTGTCGATAACCCCTTTCATCATCGGCTGTCCGATTTTTCCATCCTTAAGCTCGTAGCCCGCAAAATCCATTTCGAAAACACCGAATTCATTCTTTGCCTCGGCACCTGCTGCGGGCTGGCCGATTGCGATGTTAAAAACTATCCGCTGCTCTTTGTCTTGCTCTTGCGCGTCCATCCAGCCCTGAACTTTGAGTGCTGAAGTGGCTTTTTCGCGTGCGACCCGCACATTGATTCTTTGCGGGGATTTGGTTGAACCTGACGATTCGTCGCTTGAGCTTGCTTCGCCCTTGTTATCGCACTTCGCTTCGTCTATCTGGGCCACGAATTTGGTTTCAAATGGATAAACAGAACCGTTGCTTTCAAAATCCTTTTTGGCTTTTTCGCCGAAATCAAGCTGATCGATGTAGCATAGAATGCTGTTGGCCTGATCAAGCGGTTCAAAAGCTATATCGTGGACATACCTCTTGGTAGCATCCTTCACATAGTCTGAATCGGGGCTAAAGCCGTTTGCTTCGATCGCGAGCGCCAACTGCTCGGCAAGCGCCGCACCGCTTGATGAGGTCGATACCAGTGATAGGTTTGACGAAAGCTTGAAGTCCGCGAGGTCGGTCACGGTGGATTCCGTCGTGTGCGTGCCGGAGGCTTCCGTATCTTTGGTGTCATCTGACTTCGAGCAGGCAGGTGCCAGCCAAAGCAGACCGGTTGTCCCGAGGGTTACAACCAATTGTTTTGAATACTTTTTCATTTTGTTTTCTCCTAACCTTGCCAGAATGCTCCCATGAGCAACCACGTGGAGAATTTCGGCTTGTTTGGGTTAAACCTGAGAAAAAAAATAAAAATATAATACAAACAGTATGTTATCGGTTTAGCCGCTGCGGTAAGATTCGCTGCTCGGTCGCAGCGACTGGGGTGTCGGATTTGGTCTCTGGTAAATAGCGTTGAAAAAGGGGCGTTATAACCCTTGTCTAAAGTCTTCCTTGAGCTTCTGCTGCCAACCAAGAAAAAAGTCTTTCACCCCGGTGGCCCAAAATCAGAGCCTTCGCGAGTCAAAAATACTTTGTGGTCCCAAAAAATCTTGGCCGTTTGCGCCTCATAAATAGCCTTTAGGTCTAACAATTCTAAAGAGAGCCCTGGCGGACTTTTGGTGATGGTATTAATGCAGCTTAATCCGACATCATGAACTAATCGCTAACCCTGTATCCCCATGATAAAAAACACAAAAGCAGCCACATCCGAAGGTTCGCCCACCAGCAAACCGGTGACGGCAGCATTGAAAATAAAGACAAAATATGAGAATCTCAAATTCTACATTTTAGATGTAGAATTTACCTCAAATATTTCGTTATCGATGTAGGAATTGCGAAATAGATAATAAATATAATAAATTTAATAGGTTAATCGTGGCGCCCGAGAAAACTTTTCTCCTTCTCGGTCCTCGCGGCACAGGCAAATCGACGTGGCTCGCAGATGCCATTCACTCCGATCTCACCATCGACCTCTTGCACTCAGACCAGTTTTTTCGCTATCAATCTGATCCCTCATTGATTCGCAAAGATCTGGAACACCTCGAAGCCGGGTCATGGGTGGTCGTGGATGAAATTCAGCGCGTCCCCGAGTTGCTCAATGAGATTCATAGCCTCTATGAAAAACGCGGGATCCACTTTGCGCTAACAGGGTCAAGTGCACGCAAACTAAAGCGTGCTGATGCTAATCTCCTTGCCGGACGAGCGTTGCGCCTGGATTTTTTTCCACTTGTTTGGGAGGAGATTCAGGACATTTCACTGCTGGAATATAGTATTGAATACGGCACCCTTCCCTTGGTCGTCAGCCAGCCTCAATTAGCTGCAGACACTCTAGCAGCCTATGTTGCAACCTATCTCAAAGAAGAAATCGCGGCGGAAGCTCTAACCCGAAGCTTGGAGCCCTTTGCTCGTTTTCTAAAAACAGCAGCCCAAAATCATGGTCAAATTCTAAACATCGAATCAATCGCGCAGCAGTCTGCGGTCAAACGTCGCAGTGTCGATGGCTATTTTCAAATTTTAGAAGATACTCTAATAGGTTATCGACTTCCCGCTTTAGCACTAGGTGCACGGGCACGAGAATCAGCCCATCCAAAATTCTATTTCTTCGATGCTGGTGTTGCCCGAGGAGCTTCTGGATGGCTTCGAGAGTCGATGCCAGACGCATGGCGCGGCTTCTCTCTAGAAAGCCTCGTTTTAAATGAGCTAAGAGCTTACAATTCGTATTATAAAAAAGACAAAAATATTTTTCACTACTCTGTCTCAGGTAGCTTTGATATCGATTTCGTTGTTGAAACCCGGAAGAAAATCTTGCAGCAAAAATCCTCATATCTGGCAATCGAAGTGAAGCTTGCCAAGCGTTGGCAAACGGACTGGACCAAGATCCTTATGAATATCAGTAAGGATCCCAAGGCTCAAATCAAGACTTGCATTGGGATCTATCTTGGTGATGAAACTTTCCAAGACGGACCCGTAACCGTAATGAATTTTACCGCTTTCAGTCACATGCTTTGGCGTGGCGAACTATTCTGATTTTGCGAAGACAAGCCGCTTTACTCATACATGCATATAGGCGCCCAAACCCACCACCTCTGGAGTGAGGTAGAGCGATTGGAGATGGGCGGTGTGGTCATCGACCATCACAAATGCAGCAACACCATGGACTACGTATTGAAATTCAACAACCCAAACCAAGCCGCTGGGTTAAACCTAAGAAAAAAATACAAATATAATAAAAACCGGCTGTTATCGGTGGCCGCGGCGGTAAAATTCGCGGCTCGGTCGCAGCGACTGGGGGTGTCGGATTTGGTATCTGGTAAATAGCGTTGAAAAAGGGGAGTTATAACCCTTGTCTAAAGTCTTCCTTCAGCTTCTCCGATAAGTCCCTTAGAGGGGGAGCGAAATGAACCTGAGATTCTGTTTTCGAAATATTGGCCGAATAGGGATTCTGACTCTTGTTTTCATTAATCTTTCTTCTTGTTTTGAAAAACCGAAGGTGACGTCGAACCGAGCTGGGCGGGGATTAGTGGCCTCAAATGAAGCTAATGCCAACGGAAACGTCGCCCGTACCAGCGAGAGCATCGATTGCTCGGCTGATAATAGACCTGCTTCCGCTGATTGCCCTCCGATTGGTGATCCCAATGAGGCGGCCTCGATTGACCCCTCGGTCATTCCCGAATCAAATCAGGCGAAAGCAAATCCTGATCAACCGCAAACCCCAGTCGCACCGGCTGTTTCAACATCCCCAGCGCCGACGCCAGCACAAACTAATCCAAGCCGAAGCTTAGACAAATTAGAACTGCAGTACGTCGGAAAACGCCTTAACCCCGGTGCCAACCTTGCGTTGAGTGTCTGGGGTCTCTATAGCGACAATTCGCGCGCCAACGTCACGGCCGATGCCACATGGTCGAGTTCTGCACCTAATGTCCTTGCCGCCGGTAGCGCAAAGGGAAACTTTGTAGCGAAGGCTGTTGGAACCGCAAAAATCTCAGCTGACCTCGAAGGAAAACACGCAGACCTTATGATGGCTGTTGCTGATCTGGAATTGCTCGATATCGAAATTTCCCCCGTTGATGCGAAAGCCGCTGTATCAAGTTTCTTAAGCTTTACCGCAAAGGGCAAATATGAAAACGACGTGTCGCTCGATATCACAGACAAGGTAACCTGGGCCACGAACGATAGTCAAAAGCTTTCTGTCGCCACCGGCAAACCAAAAGGAACTTTTGTTGCAGGAGGTGTTGGTGACTTTGAGGTGACAGCAGCGTTGGGTCAGGTTCAGGGATTCACTAATGTTTCAGTTTACCCCAAACTCGAAAGCCTGGCAGTGGTATCCGAACCGAACGCGATCGCCGCGGGCTTATCGAGTTCACTAAGCATTGCGGGTATTTATTCTGGAGGCGCTAGCGAGGCTATTGTTGCAGATTCCGTCGAGTCCCTCTCACCTCAGATTGTGGGTGTTGAGCCTCCCGTTGCAGTGGGAGGCACCTACAAAATCCTAGGACTTGCTCCGGGATCTGGCACCATTCGTGTCAAATACAGCGGTGTTGAAGCCCTGGTTTCGATCCTTGTCAATGAGGCTGAATTAAAATCGATTGTGGTCAATGTTGCGAAAGATATGATGACAGTCGGAGAAACTACGAATGCCGTTGCCACGGGTTTTTACACAGACAATATCCCACGAGATATTACGGATAAAGTCGCTTGGCGAAGCAGCGCCGAATCTATCGCGAGCGTGTCTTTTGTGGTGACCTCAGCCGGAAAAATAACGGCAAATAATCCCGGCCTAGCTAATATTACGGCCGAACAAAAATTATTATCTGCGAATAAGCAGATTCAGGTGATGGAAAAAGCCAAGCCGATCGCAAATCTGACTGCAAATGGTCAAAACGATTCCTTGATGGTTGCTCTCGATTCGGAGATAAGTCTGAGTTGGTCCAGTTCGAATGCATCCGCATGCAGTCTGAAAGTCGATGGCTCTCAGATCTCGAGCCAGCTAAGTGGTCAAATGATAGTTAGAACTTCAAAGAGCCCCTCAGCCGTAGGGCTGACC
>CAZOSN010000049.1:11559-26039 GCA_964582405.1 uncultured Oligoflexales bacterium
ACGGTTGCGCGTTCGCTCACGATCACTGCCCCGGCTTTGACGAGCATTGCGCTTGCCACCACGCAAAACTCCATTTTCTACGGTGAAAGCGTGGATTTTTCTGCCAACGGTGTTTATGAAGATGGTTCTTCGAAAAATTTGACGAACGCGGTGAGTTGGAGTCTGGATCAAAGTGGTGTATTGGAAAATACGCAGAAGAATGCTACCACCTCGACTTTCCAGGGCAAGAAGATCGGGTCGGCTACAGTCACGATTCAGTATTCGGGAATGATAGCGAGCAAGACCATTCAGGTCTTAGACAAGGTTTCCGATCTTTCGCTGAGCGTCAATCAAAATCAGATCTATCCCAATCAAGAGGCTGCACTCAGCGTAAGCGCTGTGTTTCTCTCGGGTAAAACGAGCGATGTCACCTATGATGCGAGCCTGACAACCAGCACCCCCAATTTTATTCAAATCACAAAGGTTAGTGGCTCCCCTGCCAAAATCAAAGGCCTTGCGGCGGGACAAGCCAGCGTCAATGCCGGTTATGGAGGCGTCACAAAATCTACAGGAATCCAGGTATTGCCCTCGATCAAGCCGGTCGTTTCGCTTACGGTGAATGGCCAGAGTTCAGCTATCAAAGTGGCAAAGGGCCTTGATCTTGCGATTGCTTGGACAAGCACCAATAGCATAAGCTGCACTGTGAAGGCTGAAAACGCGACATCGATTTCGCAGGCGCTAGCGGATTCAGTCGGTCATAGGTTCGATCAAAGCACCGCTGTCGAGTTGTCATGCACCAATCAGATTGGAGAAACCTCGTCCGCGACTGTTCAGGTGACAGTAACTGTTCCTGTGGCAAATTTGAATCTGGTCGCTCCAAATCCGACCTACTATAACGATCTTGTCAAAGCATCGGTAACAGGGTCGGACTTCAGCTCGTGCACTCTAAGCTACGACAATCAACAAATCCCGTATACGCCTGGGACCACGGTAGACATCAAGGCTACGGCAAGTGGCACAGTTGGTGCTGTTTGTGTGGATGTTGCGGGCAATTCTGTTGCCAGCAGCGCAGTGTTAACGGTCGTCTATCCCGATAAGGATAATGATAAAATCCTAGATGATGGCGACTTTTCTGGCAGCACGACCGATCATCCGTGCCGGTTTGGCGAGACCAAAAACTGCGACGACAACTGTCCATTGGTGGCCAATCCCGATCAGCTTGATTCCGATGGCGACGGCATCGGCGATGCCTGCGATCTGACGATTTGCAAGGCTACTACGCTCATGGTCACCGCAAGCAATCATGGGAAATTCTGGTGGTCCAATGATGGGAAAACTTGGAAACTATCAACCTTTACAGCGGGCGATCGGCAGGTAGGAAGCGTCGTCTATGCCAATGGAATGTGGGTGGCGACGGCAAGCCGCGTCAACGATCCAGCGAGCAATGTTTGGGGAGCTGTTGCTTACTCAACTGACGGGATGAACTGGACCTTTGCGACGAACAATGGCGCGGCATGGCCAAATGGATCGTTCAAGGGCCTGGCCTGGGGTAACGGCACCTGGCTTGCGGGAGGCGAAAGCGGTCGGTTGTACTATTCGACCAATGGCCAAAATTTCTTTAAGGTGGGCAGCAACCTCCCTCAGCCTACGACGATCAATAAAATTACCTACGCTAATGGCTTATTCGTTATAGGCGGTGTGGACGGATGGCTGTCGTATTCGTCCGATCCCACGCAGCAAAATGCCTGGCTTCAGGTCAATGTTAAGGATTTGCTTGGATACAATTCAACGGATACCTGGCGTTCAGATATCATGGATGTTGTCTATACAGACAAATGGTGGGCCATCACTAACGTTGGAGACATACTCTATTCGGACGATAATGCAAAATCCTGGAAAATAAGCACCCGCGGCGATGGTTCAACGCAGGGGTACGCAAGATCATTGAGCATTGGTCCTAATTGGCTCAAGGTAACCCAGCTCGGTGCCTTTGATCGCAGCGACAGTCAGGGCAATTGGCAATTGGCAACGGGACCTGTGTCCGGTTCCACTCAAATCTCATCAGCTCAGATCTGCTCGGGCACGGGCTCCGGCGCCCTAAGCAAGTGGATTGTGGGCGATACCGGAGGCCATATTCAGCTCTATGATCGGCTGACGCATACCTGGCAGGTCTTTAGCTTGCCGAATGCGACAGGTGAGAATTTGATTTCGATTGGGACCAAATAGATGCTTTGGTGCAGCGAGATGATCACATAGATCACATAGATCACATAGATCACATAAAGCAGGGGGATTTACACGGTGTCGCATGCATGGAAGAATATTTCCACCTTGGCGATTTTATCCTCGTTGATCTGCTGCATTCCCCGAAATTCGGATGATTTTCCGACCACTCAGAGACAAGCGGAGCTATTGAATGTTGCAGTGGACCATATCGAATTCTATTCCTTGATTGATGAGATTTTAGCCAATCAGTCGCCTATGCTTCTAATTTATGACAACAACCTCGAGCCAATGACCGGCTTGGTCGATTATTTGCAGGACGGAGGCAAAGTTTGCGAAGAGATTTCTAGCAAACAAGCGGAGAATTTGGTTCAGAGAGGCGAGGTTATCGGTGCATTCTTTTCCCTGGAAAGCATTCCATCAGCTTCTTTGCTTGGAAGAGAGAAGGCTCAGCAGTCAGGCAATGGAAGATCGGGATCCGTAGTGCCAGGCGTCGGAAATTTAGATCCTAAGGGCAAAAAAACGCCACCACCGCTAACCGCATCCGACAAATCCAATGCTAAAGCAAACTCAGACGCGAATTCGGATAAGTCACCGAAAACCTCGCAAGATCAAACTAAGACCAAATCAGACATGCTTCCATCGCAAGATCTTAGCTCGACGAATCAAATGTCTGGAGTGACCAGTCTTCGTGCACGATTCGAAGCCAAGGGGGCTGTAATCGGACCTAATTTGCCGTTTGCCGCAACGCGGACCGGCCGGCTGGGTTCAATCTCTAGAACGCACCTCAAGGTAGTCCAAGTTTCAGACACTGCCCCTGAGGGGCTGACCGGGCGAGAATTTATCCGCCTGCCGCCTTCAGCGGGCGCTCTTCAAAAAGGTCTAAAGTCCGGAGACGTCATCATCGATGGAGATCAGCGCTATACCATCATCAAGAGTATCGGTAGTGGATCCCAAGCCAAAGCTTTTCTTCTTCGTAATCAGAAAACCGCAGATGAAGTTGTCCTAAAAGCGGCTATAAGAAATCCCGTCGGGGGCCTAAGCGCGGCGGACAAGCAAGAGCTCGCGTTTTTATCGAAAATTAAGCATCCGGGTATCGTCGTTCTCAAATCCATAGGCGAGGAATTCATCATTCTTGAAAAAGCTGATTCTGACTTGACGAAGTGGATTCAAACTCGAACCCTCTCCCAAAGCGAGGTTCAGACCAATTTTCGCAATCTGGCCGCTGCTCTGTATCTAATGGCGCAAAACAAATACGACCATGGTGATTTAAATAGCGGCAATATTTTAGTATTCAACACAGCCGATGGGCTAAGGTTGAAATTTGCAGACTTTGGTGGTGCTCGGCAAAATTCGAGTATTCTTGCGACCAAATGGTCGATTGATGTCGTCGATCTGGCCAAATTAATGCTTCTTGCCCTATACGGGCAATCATATACCCTTCCGGTCAATAGCCATGACTTTCCTAAACTTTCAAGTGGCGAGGACCTAAGTGCCGATGCCAAGGACTTGATCCTACATGCTCTAACAGATCGCACCTTTTCAGTAGATAAGTTTGTGAATCACCCATATTTCAAGACGGCCGAGCGAGTCGGAGCCCAAGAGACCGAAAACTGAGGCAGGACGCACAGCCTTTTCACCATCAACAAAAAAAATTAGACCATTAAGATTTTAAGGAATATGGGTGTTTCTATTGGAAAGGCCCGAATCGAGATATCTTGTGCGCTTTCGAATAGTGATACGATATTGAAATGCGTCATTTATCCTTTGAAGTATTACTCATAGCGTTAATGGGCACCCCTGCATTCACATCGAACGCTGCGATCCAAGGGGGTGTTGGGGTCCCATCCGTGACTCACGGCAGAACGGTGCCCTCAGCCTATGTCGGTGCTTTAGATAAGAATGGCGGGTTCACCTTCCATACGGGAGGTGTGCGAACCGAATTCTATTATCATAATTTTTGGCAATGTGGACTCTATAACTACCTTGGTAAAGGCGGCTTTATCTGGGGAGAAACTGAATACTATTTGGGTTGGTCAGCCGCATTTAATATGCGAGGTTACAAACCGGATCCCTTGGATTCTAAGCTTGAGAATGCCAAAGAGTATGCGGTTGGCCCTTCGATTAGGGGGGAATGGTATTTCTTGGGTAATGCCTATATAGGTGTAGAGGGTATGATGGGATTAAGTTACAGCTCTCTTAGACTCAATTTTCAACATAGTTCATTTTTAATTTTAGGTTTGGCGCTATGAATCTTGCAAAGTCGTGGGTTTTTAAAATAGCGCTAATTTTTATTTTCGTCCTTGGATGGTCCACGCAATCTTATTGCCGAGGTATGGATGGTCGATTTGGATTATTTGTGGCTAGCGGAGACGCTTATAGTTTGGGTTCTGTTCGTTTAGGCTTCAACAATTGGGAAGCTGGGATGATGACTAACGGTGGCATTTATTCTGCAGGAATAATCCGTAATGTTTTTTTTGGCCATACGTACGGCGGATTCGGTTTTTCATTCATTTTAGCGGACAACTCCAATGCGACAGTGCGAGGCGGGTTTAATACCAGTATCGGTTACCTTTATGAATGGACAAGTTGGTTTAGTTTTCGTGCTGAGTTGATGGCAATAGGCCAGTACCAGGGAGTTGGATATGGAGGCTTGCTATTAGGTTTTCAAATGAATACATAGGTTATCACCATGGAAAATAATAAAAAAGTTTGCCAGCGTATCGTTATCGTCTTGTTCTTACTTCCGCTAATCACGGGCTTTAGACTCACTTTGTTTGATCGATTTTGGGACATATCAGAGGAAGATCCCTATGTGTGGATCAAATTTTGCGATGAGCCTGATAAGTTTTCGAGCTTTAATTTTCCCGAAGGGGATGCTCTCTTTGGGACAACACCAGATCATGTTGAAGTGATTCAATCAATCATCAATGATGTGAATAGCATCGAGACCTCGTTCATTAAATTGGAATTGCACCCTGATACACCAAATTCTGATGGACTGTCTCCAAATTTTGATGCCGAAAAAGCGGCCAACAGAACGATTCATGCCTGTTGGGGAAGCCCTATTGGGACTCATACGAGTCATTCCGAAGAAGACAATATTAACAATAAAGTCGAGGGATGCAAAATAACCATTGGAAATAGAAAAGAACGTCACGACGCCAATCTCTTCACTTATGTGTTCTCCCATGAGTTGGGGCATTGCTTAGGTTTAGCTCATTCCCAAGATATTCGCGAAAGCATCATGTCTTATCACAGAACAGGCACATTTATTCGCATGCAAATTGACGATAAAATGGGGATTACTGCCCGGTATCCCGTCGCTGGCATGGGAAAAGAAGATCCCACCTTCGGCCTCCAATGCTCGACGCGTTGATCATTTCGCTAGAGCGTGTCCTCAAACAATTCGGATTGGTGACATACATGGCCATGCCATGGACTTCGGGCTAGTGCGGAAATTTTACCTTTTCGAAAGGCAGGTTGTCGATAAGGCGTCTAAACTCTTGTTGAGTCGCTACGTAAGAACGAAATACATAATCTATTTTCGGGTAAAAAATAGCATCAATCTCCGACTCATCATTGTACCCAGCGACGGGTCCGTCTTCACCGCAACTTCGCGCATCCCACATCGAACCACCTTGTGGAAGATCATCACTACAGTTATAGGAGATCTCGCTTCGGGGCACCGACAGAACGATGAGGCGAGCTTTGGTGCTGGGATCTTCCTCACCTGCGGCGAAAGATATGGCGACCTCTGGATTTGATGAATACGACACAAATGGATCGGTGTTGTAGAGGCTTGGAGAAGTCGTATCCTTGAAATAGGCTACCGAATCCAAGAAGTGCAACTTTCCTAACATAAAAACAAAGGAATCCTTGACCCAATATCTATCTGGATTTACCCCGAGTATTTTTCCGCTTTGGCTCACCCAGTCGAACCCAGAATCTGATCGGACAAAATAGACTGGATCGCTTTCATCCGGATAGCCTACGTTCGTTCTAAAACCTTCAAACGCGAGTTTGAGTCCGACTAAAGTCCCTCCGATGCCGCCCCCAGGAGCAAGATTCATACCTTGTTCATAGGAATATAGCAGCGACGAAACCGAAGGCAATCGGCTTTGGTGGCCCTCACCTCGAAAAAGTACTAGCCGATCAGCTCGGCAACTTGCGCCTGGAAATGCGTCGCATTCGGATAAATGACAGATCCGGATATTTTTGACGTTGCTGCAAGTTGGTGGCTTTTTAAACAAGGGGATCAATTCGTCGGTATTTGATTGGTCGATGGATTTGATCTTGCTCGTGACAGCGGCCACGTCGCTCGCATAGGGCTCTTCGATCTGCTGAGGTGCAGAAAATGCCGCACCATTGATCGCACTAAGTAGCACGATCAAGATGATTGGATTCCGATTACAGATTCTGAATGCGGGCTTCAATTCATGTGGCAAGTTCATAAGATTACTCATCGGGATTTCTCCTTGGCGTCCAGCGAATTTGTTTGTGTAAATGCTCGGGAGACTTCTAGTCAATTGGCGGAGGATTTCAACAACTTTTAAGACAAGGTTTTGAGAGCGTCGAGATTGGTAATAAAATCGTGGAGTTATTCGAGAACTATCCTTGATCAATTCCCTCAACCGTATTCTGAAGAAAGCTTTTTTCTAAATCTGGCGCCCCCTGAGTGTCTGAGAGCCCGTTTAAACAGGCTCTGAGGTTGACGCCAGTCCGACCTAAAGTTCAATCTCGCCAAACTAATTGTAATTTCGTATAAGGGTCACTTCGCTTTTTTGAGCGAAGTTTCATGGGCCTTTTTTTCTTGGATGGAGATTCCCTTGCTTAAGAAGATTCTATGTTCGTCGGCCATTGGCTTGGCCGCTACCAATGCCTTGAGCGTACCACCGCCACCCGCGTCGGGTATCCAGTCAAACTATTTCGATACGTCCGTGCGTCCTCAGGATGACTTTTTTCGGTATGTCAACGGAAGTTGGTTGCTCAAGACCGAAATTCCAGCGGACGAATCGTCATTCAGCACTTTTCGTCAATTGCGCAACGAGTCCGAGGAACACATCAAAGCCATCATCGATGAACTCGCCCGAGCGAAGCAACTCCCTCCGGGTAGCGATGAGCAGAAGGTCGCCGACCTATACCGATCGTTCATGAATCAAGAGTTGATCGAGCAACTTGGGATAAATTTCGTGGCAGAGGACATCGCCAAGGTTGACTCGGTCAAATCCTGGTCGGATCTTGCGAAGATTTGGGCTGCCCCCGAAGTCGATGGCCCGATCGGTACGTATGTCAGCCTCGATAGCAAGAATGCCCAACGCTATGTAGTCTACCTCTGGCAAAGTGGGTTGAGCCTGCCGGATCGCGACTATTTCACATCACCCGAGCCGCGCTTTGTTGAGTTGCGCACGGGCCTTGCGAACCACGTCGAAAAAATGTTTGCACTCGCTGGTTGGAGCGATGGCAAGGCTCACGCCGCCAAGATTATGCAGATCGAAACCGCGCTCGCGACCAAACATTGGACCAAGGTCGAAAACCGTGACGTTAACAAAACCTACAATCTCTACAAAACCGCCGACCTCGCCAAACAGATGGGGGCTTTCCCTCTGGCGAATTTTTTGGAGGCTGCGGGTTTTGGCGATCAAAAGGATCTCATCGTCCGTCAGCCGACCTACCTGATCGAGCTCCCCAAGATCCTTGCTCAGTTTAGCCTGGATGATTGGAAAACTTATACCAAATGGAAGATTCTCTCCGATGCCTCACCCAAGATGGCAAAGGTTTTCGATGACGAGAACTTCAGGTTCTATGGCTCGATCCTCAATGGCCAAGCGGAGCAAAGGCCTCGCTGGAAGCGGGGCGTAGCCATGGCCAATGGCGTTCTGGGTGAGGTGCTTGGTCGAATTTATGTAAAGAAGCATTTCAATGCCGCCGCCAAAGAACGCATGATGGCGTTGGTCAACAATATTTGCAAAGCTTATGCAGCCAGTATCGATGAGTTGACTTGGATGTCGCCCGAGACCAAAAAATTCGCGAAGGTCAAGCTCGAGAAGTTCACACCCAAGATCGGTTATCCCGATCGGTGGCATGATTTTAGTTCTTTGACGATCAAGGCCGATGATCTTCCTGGTAATGTCAAGCGTATGAATGAGTTCATGCGCCAGCTGTCGATCACCCGTCTCAAAGGCCCCGTGCAGCGCTGGGAATGGTTCATGGATCCTCAGGTTGTCAACGCATACTACAATCCCGAGATGAACGAGATCGTTTTTCCTGCTGCGATCCTTCAGCCGCCATTTTTCAGTGCCACGGCTGATGATGCGGTCAACTATGGTGGCATCGGAGCCGTGATTGGGCACGAAATGGGTCATGCCTTTGATGATCAGGGTAGCGAGTTCGATGGCGATGGCAATTTAAAGAACTGGTGGACTGATGCCGACAAGAAGACGTTCCAGACCAAAACCAAGATTCTCGTGCAGCAGTTTGGCAAATTCGAGCCGTTGAAAGGTGTTCGCGTCAACGGTGAGCTCACCTTGGGCGAGAATATCGGCGATCTTTCGGGAGTCAGCATTGCCTACAAGGCTTACAAGATCTCACTGGGTCAGAAGCCAGCTCCCGTGCTCGACAATCTCACCGGCGATCAGCGATTCTTCATCGGCTATGCCCAGATCTGGCGCTCAAAATTCCGAGATCAAGCCTTGCAGAATCTTATTGCGACCAATCCTCATGCTCCTGGTGAATACCGCGTGCAAGGTATTTTACCCAACGTCGATGCATTCTATGAGGCGTTCAATATCACCAAGAATGACAAGATGTATCTTCCACCCGAACAGCGGGTGAAAATCTGGTGACCCGGCGATGCCTCCGCCCCTGCGGAGGCGGTCTTAGCGAATTTTTTCTGCCACTTGTAAGCCAAGTTCCCGATAGCCTTCTTCTGTGAAATGGACATTGTTCTTACGTTGCCAATCATCTAAATTTGGTTTGGCTAGCTTGTAAAGGTCGTTCACCGTGATATTTTGCTCTGCCATGATTTCTCGCGCAGCGGCATTATACGTCTGCACATCTGCATCGCGACGAGCTTGATTATTTTGATTAGGGACTGGCGTTGTCGTAGCAAAAATCAGGATGGCTCCAGTTTTTTTGAGCTGACCAACTAAGAAGCGCAGATTTTGGCGATATTCATCGAGTGGAACTGATAGGTCTCCATGCTTGCGGCTTAAATCCCAGAGCCCCCAATTGAAGTGTATGACATCCCATTTCTGGTTACCCAACCATTGATTGATTTTTTTTAGAGCATTGCGGGTGTCTTGAGCGTTGCCGTTGTTGTGCACAACTTGGGCGGTCCCAAGAAGTGCCTCTGAAACCGTTGGCGTATAGCCAATGGATATGGAGTCTCCGATGATGAGCACGTTGAGCGGCTTACTACTATCATTTGATCCATTTGATCCATCTGATCGGGCGAAACTTCGACCAGCCGGGAGAAGTATGCACGACAAGAAAAATAGTCTAATCGCAAATCCTGTATTCTTCATGAGCGCTGAATCCCTTTGTTGGTGCACGTGAGCTGAGTGTCTCGTGCTCTTTGTAAGGCCTCCTTTTTAAGGCATCTGAAGAAGATTGTAAACAAAAAATCATTATCGATGGTGAAAGGCTTTGTTTTTGGTTTTCTCCCTCAAAGCTCATTCAGGGTTGATTTGCAGGGTTGATTTGGATTTGCGTGCTTTCGTTGCCAATCCTGGTTACAATTCTAAAAATGCAATAATGGTTTACCCATGGTAGAGACTTGATGAACGATCTAGAAGGTTTCGACTCCGAACGTGAGGCGCTGGCCCGCTTGGTTGGTCGGTCGATTTTTTTTCGCAGACCAAAATTTGAAATCTTGGCTATACGCTACTTAGATATAACAGAAGATGGCTTAGTTGATGTCCATGATGCTTTTCTCAAGCGGAACGAGCCGTGGTTTTCGGTGGCCGAGGATGGCACTTTCACGTTGCTTCACGATCCCTACGAATTCATCCAGCAGCGCATGGCAATGAGAATCGAGCATTCAGCTCGTGTTCTAGAGCACTTTGTCGAGGAGATTGATACACTCGAAGATAAGCTTTTCAGCAATAGATTTCCGCGTCATGGCCGTGATGCCCTGTTTCGCTATAAACAGGATTTGTCGCGGATGCAGCGGGTCTTCAGTCGGGGCGCCATTGTCCTGCAGGAGTTTCGAAAATGTTACGGCCAAGCAATGGGTAGCGAGAATGACCTGGAGATCCAAGGTCTTGTTGATTTTCAGCTGCTGCATGAGCGCCAGACCACGGTTCAGCTTTTGAGGCTCGATACGCTTTATCACTACTTTAGTTCGCAGCGCTCGGATCGCCTCAACAGTAACATCTATGCTCTAGCTTTGGTGTCCGGGGTATTTTTGCCGATGCATTTTCTCGTTGGGTTCTTTGGCATGAACACTCAGAACCTGTATTTCAGCAAGGAGCCTCTAGGTACGGTCTATGTCACGATGATTTTGGTCGCGGTCTTCGCAGCCTTGATTCTAGGGTTGCCAATTTTGAAAATCCTTCACCAAACGCTTCTGGTCTCGCGGCTTGGTCGGTTTAGTTTCTATCAAACGATCGTCAAGAGGGTTGCTGAGATGACCGACGATATCAGGCTTGATTAGATGATCGACTCCCGTAAATGGCTTCAACGATTTCTCTCCGTGCTGGGATTCCTCTGGGATTCAATTTCTTTTTCAGTTCTTTACTCCTGCTCGGATTCACGTTGGCGTGGCTACTCATTGAATGCCTCGACGCGACTTATTCTTGGCATAGAGGAGACTTAGGATACTTGCTGGTTATGTTAGTTAGATTCTGCTGAAAAAGCTCCGCTTTTTCAGCAGAATCTAGTTACGGCTTTGCCTATTTTCTTGCTGAGATCGGTAAGAGAGTCCTTTGCCAAGTCCTGATGGACGCTTAGGAGGCGAGAAAATTGGGACTGATTGCGGCCACTAATTTCTGCGGCGAAGGTCTGGAGCGAATCAGCAAGGCCCAAGCTTAGCGACATTCGCAAAGACCGCTGCCCTGATGTACCTCGATACGGGCCGCAATGCATTCGCTTGGGCAGAATCAACCGAAAGTTCATCCGTACGACCATCTAGCTCGCTTCCTCCCTGCCAGATCGATTTTCTTTGAAAGCCCGTTATCGCATTGAAGGGTCTCAGCGAGATTGGAGTCAAGGTAGGTCATGCCTCTCAGGTTCATGTCGCAGAGTTTTCCGACAGCAGCAAAGCCATATTCAAGCCGCAAGAAGATATCAAATACGGTGAAGCAAAATATGAAATCGCAGCTTACAAAATCAGTGAATTGTTTGGCCTAGGATTAGTTCCGGCGACAGTCTATCGTGAGTTCAATCTCCAAACCCTTCCTTGATGGCAATCGATTTGTCCAGATTTGGAGCCCTGGTTAATACCTCCACCCAGGACCCACAGCGTTCGTCATTCGGGCCTGTTCGCGGTTTTTTCCCTGCCGCGCGCCTTGCACTCCCCGACTTAACGCAGTAGGTCTAGTCGTTTGCGCTAAAGGCACCAACGACATGTCCGAAATGATGATGCACGGTTCTAGATGCTTTATTGCGAGCATGATCTTTTTTGGTATAGGCCATATACCCTTTAAATGAATCCGGAACTCCGATACGAACAGCTTGCCCTTTGGGAAAATTGTTGAGGTGATTGATGATTGTGCGGCCCAGAGCCTCCCCAAAGACGGCGGGGACCGCATTACCAATTTGCTTGTACTGCTGAGCCTTAGAGCCGTGAACTATCCAATCACTAGGGAACCCTTGGAGAAGTTTTACTTCGTGGAATGTCAATCGTCTGAGTACACCATTCCACCTCACCCAATCTTGGCTGGCCGAGCCTGTAACCGTTCGCGCCGGTAGTTTCAGGTCCGCGATAAAGGTTCCTTGACGATACCCCCAATGGCCACCAGGACGAGTGGTTTCCGCTTTTCCGGGGCTTTTTATGCCACTGCCATCAGGAAGATGCGACAATTGATTTGCTAACTGCTCTGTTGGATATGTGAAATTCGAGACATTGACGTCACCTTGAGTTTCAAGAAAATGTTCCAGTGAACGCCAAGGATTTTTAAGAAGCCCACCTTTTTCAAAATTGGGCTCAGGAAAATGTGGTGCTTCACCGTTTCGCGATCCCATAATAAAACATCTGACGCGCCTTTGATAAGATCCATAGTCTGCTGAATTCAGTAGCCCTGCCCGACAGCTATAACCTATTCCTTCTAGAATATGAATGAGCTCGGTCACAACACCGCCTGGCTCACCCCATTTATCCCGCGCCGTGACTAGGCCTCGAACGTTTTCAAATAAGAACATTTTAGGCTTCAAGGAAGCTACGATTCTATAGAACTCGTTGACAAGCATGCCTCTAGGGTCAAGTATGCTTAGTTGTTTGCCTGAGCTTGAAAAAGCCTGGCATGGAGGCCCGCCAGCAATGAGGTCAAGATCTTCACCAATGAAAAGGTCTCGATGATTGACTTCTCGAATATCAGCATTGATGATTTTAGCAGACCCAAAATGACATAGACCATCGGAATTCTTCCGACCTTGATTGCTTAAAAGCGTCTGGCAAAAAACTTTTTCAATTTCACATAATGAAATTGGCACAAGCCCAGCTCGTTCCAATCCTAAATCCAGGCCGCCGGCACCGCTAAATAAGCTAACGAATTTAAAACTCAAGTCCTGCTCTCCAGACTACACAAGTCATGTTCCCAAACTACGTATATGCGAGAAGCCACAATATTAGAAATATTTGCTCCTGTAAAAAAGCCCGCTATCACGGCTACAATTTCTGGCGAGTTGAGTTTCGCCGAAGCCGCCCAGTCATTTGCCTTGTCGCAGCATTCCTTGATGCGTTTGACCGCGTCAATTTCAACACCAACAGCCTTTGCTTCAACCAACACCAGTTTTTTCGACGTCTTGCTACGAAAAACGACATCGGCCTTTTGAATCGTTCGGCCTCGGACCCTTATTTCCTGAGTAAATTCACCGATACTGATGTCGGTATCATGTTCGATGATGCCTCCGAACTTAGATTTGACATATCCACAGGAAACTAGCTTCGCAATAATTGCCTGTTCCTGCAATTGTTTGCGCCAAGTTCGGTATGCCGTCTGTGCATTCTGATCGGCCGCAATTGAGCAGGTCCATTTTTTAGCATAGCTAAAGGCTAGCTCGTTTTTCCATTGCTTGTCGGCAATCCACGTGAATCGAGACTTGTCCAAATTATCAAAAGTGAATTTTGCAATTTGGTCCGATAGTCGTGCCAGACTCGTATGTTTCGCCGTGCTTGGTGCAATTCGACTCTTTTCAAATTTATCAATGCTGGTAAGCCCAAACATCTGACCGAACTTCATCTGACTAATTGTTGGCGCAATCGCATAGCGAAACGTTTTGATAACTCGAGAATCTGTGAGTACGGCTTCACCAGAGATATTTGAGAAACCTTGGGTCAACGCAAAGGCGATATCATAGATTTCACTATTCTGTTGAACAGCATTGTCATACATGGATTTCATCGAATTCAAGTACGCTTTCATCTCAAATTCACGAGACTTCGCAATATCTTCTTCAATAGACATGAATACTCTTCAGATTTGGTGATCAAGAATGACACGAGCCTTTCTCAGATCTGCGTTAATCTACATGAATCTCCGCAGTTATGCCAGGGAAGAACGTAAGTGAAGCGCGTGCTATTCAGATGGTTCCGGCGCCGGGGGGCTAGCTTAGGTTCGGATGCCGGCATTTCCCAACCGACAGCGGCAAGCTGGGTGAGTGTTTTGCAAACCTCCTTTATTATTTTTTTGCTTCAACCGCATTTCAAAAACTTCAATAAGAGACTTATTAAAGCGCCGAAATTATATTTTTTTGACACCGGACTGCTCTGTTATTTGCTGCATATCCGAAGCCCCGAAGAACTGATTTCACATCCTCTAAGGGGCGCTATATTTGAAAATTGGGTTATCTCCGAACGTCTGAAACAAGTCGCCGCTCGAGGCGAAGTCTCGCCTTACTATTTTTGGCGTGATCAGCACGGCCATGAGGTTGATCTAGTCGAAGATCGAAGCAGCTACTGGGCCCTATGTGAGATCAAATCGGGCGCGACATTTCATCCGGATTTCTTAGATAACCTCGAATGGCTCAATGCCCTGCAGAAGAGGGACTCAGGCCAGCTTATCTAGAGCCTGTTCGCCGTTCTGTTCGCTTATCACGGGCATTTTGGAGGTCTAATT
>CAZOSN010000050.1:0-19353 GCA_964582405.1 uncultured Oligoflexales bacterium
TAGTTGGCGCCCGGAAACTTATGATATAAAATATTGACATATTAGATATATTTATTATCTTTTACTTTTTGGAGTACTGAAATGAAAACTTCGATATAGTTAAATGATGAAAAGGTTAGTTTAGCTAGGAGCTTAAGCCCGGAGAAATCCTTAAAAGCGCTTATTGATCGCGCCTTGGACAGCTATATTGCTTCTATGCGACGCCAATCCATGGCTGATCTCTTGGGCACAGAATTTTTTGAAGGAGATTTGGAGTTCATGCGTGAGAAAAAAGCTGGAGAGAAAAAGAGTGGACGTTCTCGTCGATAGCTCGGTTTGGATCGCAGCGTCCAATCCCCGGACGACTGCGTGCTTACATCTTAAGAGTTTTATTTTACGTGGCGGCCCTATCGTCATCGCTAAGCCTATTCAGATGGAAGTGTGTCAGGGAGCAAAGACCACGGAGCAATTTAAAAAGCTATGGGAATCATTTTTGGGCTTCCCGATCTTAGAAGTCACTGACCAAACCTTCGAACTAGCCGCCTGGAACTATTTCCGCTGTCGCAGGAAAGGCCTAACCCTATCCTCCATGGACTGCTTAATCGCTACCTTGTCGCTTCAATATCGTGTTGCCTTGTGGTCCGAAGACAAGATTTTTCAAAAACTTGAGAAGACCCTTGGCTTAAGTCTATTTTCTATTTGATATCAATTTTTATGTTCAAATCAAAGCGGGCCAGGGGGCCTCATACCGCGCCAAGCGTCAACGGAAACAGACTGTGCTTGACAAAGATTGAGCCACCGTGAAATTACATGGAGGCGTCCCTTCG
Source organism: uncultured Oligoflexales bacterium (assembly GCA_964582405.1). GTDB lineage: Bacteria > Bdellovibrionota_B > Oligoflexia > Oligoflexales > Oligoflexaceae > CAZOSN01. Next base: position 807 of record CAZOSN010000050.1, read on the forward strand.
GTCCGCGGTGAAACTGGCTCAATCTAATGAAATCACCCGGCTTACTTCAGTGAAACCCCGCACTTTGGGGAGTCAATGGCTAAAAAGTCAGGTACTGCGATCGTTTGGTTTCGTAGAGATTTGCGTCTTCTTGATAATCCTGCCATGCAGGAAGCGGCAGAGTACGAATTGGTTATCCCCCTCTATATTCATACGCCCTCAGCAGCTTGGTTGCCAAAGGTTGGAGAGGCCAGTCAATGGTGGCTTCACGAATCGCTGGCGGCGCTGGGCATTGAATTAAAGGCTTTGGGATCTGGTTTGATTTTTGAAAGCGGCGATCCTCTGACGGTCCTAAGTCGCCTCGTGAGAGAATACGACGTTAAGGCCGTATTCTGGAATAAGCTCTATGAACCGTCTATCTACGATTACGATAAAAAGCTCTTTCTTCAACTTAAAGAACAAAATGTCATGCCATGGGCGTTCGCCAGCTATCTCCTCGTCGAACCGTCCTCGATGCTCAAGAAAGATGCGACTCCTTATGTCGTCTATACGGCTTTTTTCAATGCCGCCATGCGCACCTTTGCGGATCCTAAGGCAGTGGAAAGACCAGAGATTCGACCTTTACCCAAGAAAACGCTTTCGGGACAGTCGCTCGAGCAGTTGCAGATCAAGCCGAAGCTTTCCTGGATAGAAGGTCTTGCGAGCGCGTGGCAGCCAGGTGAGCGGCATGCGCTGGCCTCACTCGAGCGCTTCTTGGACGAAGGACTCTCAAACTACTTGGATGGCCGCAATGTCCCCGGTATTGTAGGTACTTCGCGGCTAAGTCCATACCTTCACTTCGGCGAAATCTCACCAGCGCGAGTATTAAATGCCATCTATCGCCATCCCCACAAAGCGACAACGAGCGAACAGCAATATGTTAAGGAAATATTCTGGCGCGAATTCGCTCTTTACTTGCTCTTTCACTTCCCAAAGACCGAATCAGAACCCCTTAGACCTGAATTTCTTAATTTTCCTTGGGCTGAAGCTTCGGACCTACTGAGGTTATGGCAAAAAGGTCTAACCGGATTTCCGATTGTGGATGCTGGGATGCGTGAACTTTGGCAAACGGGCTGGATGCATAATCGTGTGCGGATGATTGTGGCGTCGTTCCTGGTCAAGGATTTGTTGATCCCTTGGCAAACAGGAGCAGCCTGGTTTTGGGATACTTTGGTCGATGCGAGCCTTCCTAACAATACTCTGGGATGGCAGTGGACGGCGGGGTGTGGTGCCGATGCCGCACCGTATTTTCGGATCTTTAATCCGGTCTTGCAGGGAGAAAAATTCGATCCGACGGGAGCCTACATCAGACATTGGTGTCCAGAACTTGCCAAATTGCCGAACAAATGGATTCACAAACCTTGGCAGGCTGGACCGATGGATCTCAAGAGTGCGGGTGTTCAGTTGGGGCGCGACTATCCTGAGCCTATGATTGACCACGGTTATGCGCGTGAACGCGCGTTAGCCGCTTACCAGCAGTGCCGCGGCAAAAAGTCGATGAAATAGGAAAACGTAGGGATGCCCTGCGTGCACTCTATAAGGGAGGCAGGTGACCAGGTAGGAAAGGGAGGCAGGTGACCAGGTAGGAACCGGTATCACTGTCTAAAGTGCCAACAGATTCGGTGCCCGGCACGAAAGAGAAGCCGCGGGCCAAAACCTCAGCCTCGCCGTTTGAGCGCACGAGATATTGGCATGAGAAGAGGTTCGGTGAATCGTAGCCGCACTTGATCCGCGAGGCATAGCTGGGTTGAGTATTTGGTGAGGTTTCTCCGGCTATGCCCGATCATTATCTTCTTGGAGTTTGATCTGTTTGAAGCCCACGCCTCAGAACATCTGATGCACCGCGCATGTCAGAGAATGACTTCACCGTTGACGGTGAAACTTGATTCCATTCAGACGTAGTAGCTCCAGGTAATCGTTTCTCGCGTATTGAGAGCCACGATCCGTATGGGTCAGGAGCACTTCCACGGACCCATCGGGATTTTCCATGCAAGAGATGATGAAAAAGGCCCAGGAGCTTATGAGTCAGATGAGCCCCGCCGAAATCGACGAGCTGCGAAAAACCTTTGATTCCATGAGCGACGATCAAAAAGCCGAACTCATGAAGCAGGCCAAAAGCCTGTATGGCAATTGAAGAATTGGCCCGGGCGGTGTAGAAACCAGGTGACGTTCTAGCCTGGGGAGTTAAATATGGCCGAACTAGATCTTATCGCCTGGTTTAAAAATCGTCCCTACCATCACGCCTCGGTCGCTGTCGGAATTGGCGATGATGCCGCCGTAACCCATCTTACAATGCCTCAATTGGTCACCACCGATATGCTCATGGACGGCGTGCATTTTGATTCGGCACTTGGTGATTACGAATTGATCGGTCGCAAAGCGCTGGCGGTGAGCTTAAGCGATATTGCAGCGATGGGCGGCAGACCCGATGTTGCCTTTGTTAGCGTCGCTTTCCCCAGAGGACTTCCCACGGGAGACTGCCGCGCTGTTATGGAAGGCCTCAATAGGCTGGCATTGGAGTACGAGGTTATGGTTGCGGGTGGTGATACCAATTCATGGAATGGCCCTTTGGTCATTAATACCACGGTCATCGGTCGCCCCCTTAGGGCGCCTATTTTGAGAAGCGGCGCCATTGCGGGTGATGTCATTTTCGTATCAGGACCACTCGGGGATAGCCTCGAGACGCAGCATCACCTCAAATTTACCCCGAGGCTTCGCGCTGCGGCCTATCTTGCTCTGAATTATTCGCCGAGTTCTATGATCGATCTTAGCGACGGGCTCATAACAGACCTAGGGCATATCACAACCGAGAGCCGATGCGGTGCCCTTCTCTATACCGAACAAATCCCGATCAACCCGTCTCTCCATCACCTGCCATTCCTTGAGCGGCTCGAACGAGCTCTTACTGACGGCGAGGATTTCGAGCTATGCTTCACCCTGCCACAGTTTGCTCAAATCCAGCTGATGGAAGATAGTTTATGCCCGTTCAAACCCTATCCGATTGGGGTCGTTACGTCAGACCCTGGGATTTCGATCCGGGATGAAAACAATGCGCCTATCACGCTAACCCGCAAAGGTTATGAGCATTTTTTTTAGCCATACGCTGAAGCAGGGTCGATAAAAAAAGTTGCGTGGTCTTAACTTGGTACGTAGGATCGCAGGTCTGATGCTTCATAAAAAGATCGATGCTCGCCAAGACGACCAGGTAATGTGTGAGTATCAAATTTATGTTGTTAATTTTATTGGAGAATTAGGTTTGAATATTTCTTGGGAGCGCGAACATGACTGGCTACGGCTGTGGTCAACACAGCTCTACGCGGAATTTGATAACATTTGCTACCAGCACAAACTCAAGCTTAGAAAACCCGTGATCCGCATCATCGAAATGTCAGGCAAATGGGGTGTTTGGGATCCCCAAACCCGAACCATAACCATCGCGCGTAAGCTTATCGAAAACTACCGATGGACTGCGGTCATTGGTGTGCTCAAGCATGAAATCGCTCACATGATTGTCAACGAGTGCTACAACTACCCTGATCACACCCATGGCGAGTCGTTCAAGCAGGCCTGCCTAAAAGTAGGCGCTTCAGCCTGGGCTTCCGCTTCCGAAGCCGATATGGAGTCTACCACTCCCGAAGAGGACAACCGCACGCTATCGGATCTCGATAAGCGCTTGCTGGATCGCGTTGCCAAGCTACTGGCCCTTGCTGAATCGACCAATGAGCACGAAGCGCTTTCGGCTATGAAAAGGGTGCGAGAACTCTACAGCCGCTATAATCTCGAACGCCTCAAGACACCCGAACAAAAAAGTCAATTCACATCAATCATCATCAATCACGAAAAGCGTCAGATATCGCAGCATCAATCGGCGATCGCCGGAATCTTAACATCGCACTTTTTCGTAGAGATTATCTATTCCTCGCTTTACGATGCCAAGAGTAACACGCATCACAAGGTCCTTGAGGTTCTCGGCACAAAACAAAACGTGGCAATGGCTGAGTATGTCTACTATTTCTTGCTGCGCAAACTTGATCAACTCTGGCTTGACTTTCAAATTGGAAAAGCAACATCCAAAGCCATGAAGCGATCATTTTTTCTGGGCGTCTTGCGAGGGTTCCGAGAAAAACTCAATCTTGAAGCACAATACCGCTCTGAGGCCGGACAGTCGTGGCATCTCAGTCATTCCCCCGATTCAGAGACCAAGGCTTTGATCGCCCTCGCTGATCAGGAGCTTCGCGAATTCGTCAGGGAACGCTTTCCCAGACTTGTCTCGCGAAGCTCAGGAAATGGAACCCTCGACTATTCGTCGTTTACGGCAGGTCAAAAAGCTGGACGTGATATCGTTATTCATAAACCCATCGAGCGGTCTCATTCTGGTCCCGTTCGTTACTTGCCAACGTAAGGGAAATCTATGCAGCAAGGATTTGAATCCGTGGCGTCCGCTGGGCGAAATTTCGACAAATACGAGTACTACCAGCGTGCGGTTCAATCGCCGGAATGCGACGCGGAATTCCTGGCTCAGACATACTGGGATATCCGTAAAAAAGAAGCGCGCATCCTGCGCGAGGATTTTTGTGCAGGCTTTGCTCTCTGTTGCGAATGGATCAAGCGCCATGCCGAAAATCACGCGATCGGCATCGACCTTGATTCCGAACCTTTGGACTATGGCAGAACTCATTATCTGAGTCTTTTATCGCCAAAGGCGCAGAGTCGCATGAACATAATCCAAGGCAATGTCCTGGATCTTGGGCATCCGAGCGCGGATATCATCTGTGCTCTAAATTTTTCGTATATGGTGATCAAATCCCGGATTGTGCTCAAAGAGTACCTGACGGCCTGCTTCCGCTCGCTAAAAGACAGTGGACTTATCTTTTTGGATTGTTTTGGCGGGGCCGACACCCAGTCACCCAATGAGCAAGAGACAGAACTCGAAGGTTTTTCTTACTTTTGGGATCAAGACACGTTCAATCCATTAACCAACGAGGCTCAGTTCTATATTCATTTTAAGCGCGCCGGCGAACGCAAACGCAAGAAGGTATTTTCGTATGACTGGCGACTTTGGAGCCTCGCCGAATTGCGCGACCTCATGCTCGAGGTGGGGTTTAAAGATACCATCACCTACTGGGAAGGAACCGACGAGGATGGTTCTGGCAACGGAATTTTTACGCCGTCTGTAAAAGGCGACGACTGCGATGCCTGGGTTGCCTACATAGTTGGAATCAAGTGATGCCACGCTATATCAAGGTATTCGAAAATGTGCTGCCTATCGACCTATGCGATAAACTCATCGCAAAGTTCAACAAGGACGATCGGGTCGAATCCGATCCTCAGCCGGACTATAGCGGCCGAACCTATCTTTACGTTTCGGATAAACCGGACTGGCTGGAACTTGTCCGAAAGGTAGAACCGATCGCCAACGATCTTGTGCTCAAGTATTTCGATTCGATTAATTCAGGTCTTCCCGATTGGTTTGACGATGGTTATGTTTTGGCTCGTTATGCGCCGGGCGATAGCCTTATCCTCCACGATGATGGTCAATGCTCCGATCCCGGGCGCAACGGCCTTAGGGTTGCCACGTTAATCTTCTATCTGAACACATCTCCGGACGGCGCAACGGCTTTCCCCAATCAGGACGTGCGCGTCGAATCAGTGCAAGGTCGAGCCTTGATTTTTCCCGCAATGCTTACCCATCCGCATGAAGTCGCTCCAGTAAAGGCCGACCGGTACATACTTCAGACCTGGATCACTGACCCAGGGCTCGCGGTAGTAGAGCGTTAACAACCTGAAATAATAAGCTGAAACCAATCAATCTGATTTATTGGTCAAAAAGTCTGGGTTCTGAGCTAAAGAACGAACCCGAAGCGACCGATAGTCTATTCGAAAAACTTTGCATGCTGGGAGTATATGGTGACAACATCTGATGATCAAATCCAAGCTTTTGTAAGTATCAACCGATTTCTCGATAAGATGGGTCTTCTGGTCAATCGCAACCTTGGTGAGATCCAAGGATTCCTTAATTCAAGCGCTGTCGAGCTTCTCGAGGTCGCGGCGGTTGTCACGCGCATAACAAATGAACGCAAAACCGAAGCTGAGAGACTGCTTACCGACGCTCACCTCAATCCTACTAGCGATGTTGCTGAGATGGCGGGCAAGAATCAATCCAGCGTGGATGCAATTATCGATAGCGCACTTGACGGAAAAATTGACGACACAGCAGTAGAACATGAAAAAGAACATGCTCTACAGCGGCGTGAAAGCTCGCAGCTTTCTAAAAGAGTGGAAGCAATTCACCTCCTCGAAATCAGCCTAGGCGAACTACTCAATCAGCTGGCAGGCTCCCTGTCGAGCGAGGATGTGATGCATCAGCTCCTGCGCAACATCATCGTCAATCATTTTGCATGCAGTCCGCTCTTCAATTCCCGGTCGGAGAGCACGGAGATGATCCAGCCTGCTCAATTTAGATCGGCTCTGATTGATCTGCATCAGCGGCTGAAACATCAATGCAAGAGCACAGAAGAGAGCATGATGTTCGACCAGGCGTTTTCCGGTATCTCGATCGAGACCAAGAGTTCCGAAGGTCGTGAACAGGATGATCTTTTCAGCTTTTTCGACTTCCGAAAGCGTTATCACGACTTCCTTGATCTACAACTTCTGACCATCAGAGAAGGTTATTCAAAAATCATCGACGATGCGATGACGACGATCTTTAAAATCAACAGCGCTCAAGATACGTCAAAAAAACATGCGTCTTCGATTATGGCCCAACAAGCTGGTGGTGGGTTTCAAAATGTTTCGGCAGAACAGCATGCCGTAGGGACAGGCGAACTGTTGGAAGGAATTGACATCAAACGTCGGAGTCTGACCGAACTGTCGATGTCCAAAGACTTGCTCGACCAAATGGATAATGAAGTCGGGGAAGCTATAGTCAGAATGATGGGTAGCCTGTCAGTGGGAGATGTGATCGCACAGAGGATCAACAATGTGGTGGCGATCAATGAGGCGATGCAAAAAATCGTCTCCCACATCATGAGCGATATTCCACAACGTTTGACAACAGCATCTGTTGGTTCAATCATTGAGTCATGCCAGAACTATACAAAGAAATTGTTTGTATCGGAGGAAGAACGTAAAATCTTCACCTTCACAATGGAAGACAGGGCTGCCTAACCCGGGCAAAGGTTCATCGCACCAAAAAAATTCTCTAATTTCCACGCTCAAGAATTTCACGCAGCCTATGATTCATAAAGGCCTTGGAAACCCAGAAGATCTCCGAGAGTTGGGTTACAAGGTCCTTAGCAATATTGATATTTGCTAGTTCTTTGCGGATCAAACGAGATGGAGCAAGAAGCTTGACCGCGAAAAGATTTGCCTGAATGTCGCGCACATCTTTTGCGTATTCACCTAGTTCAGTCGGCACGGGGAGCCCGTTTCTATCAAAGAAAAACTCCGACATGGTCTTGGCGATCTGATAGCGAATATAAGGGCGCATTTTCTCATGAGCAGGAAAAGTAATTAAAGTCTTGCCCTGATCCTGCGTAATCTGAATCGCGGCCTCGGTATCTTCGGCTGGCTTCAAAACTAAATCGGGGTATACAGCTGCAATTTCAGGGAGATACAGAGGAGCTTCGTTAAAATCTACCTTGGCATGAATCTCGTTAACTATCTTGTCAATCTGATCATCATGAAGACTAAAGAAATCCTTAAACTGGTTTTCCTTATCTCTTGTCCAAGTACTCGCGTTCTTGACATAAAATTCTTTACGCGCCTTTTCGATCAAGCCGTCCTCGACCATGAGGTGACCGTATCCCGTGAATTCAAAAAAAGCCTCAGCATCGTTCATTTCGCCCGAAGCGATATCGACAACAAGTTTGTCGTCCACGTTCAAGTGGTCTGCAATAGCTTTCATAGCCTGGATTGAGCGAATATTTTTTTTGCCCTTTTTCCAATGACTACAATCGGCCGGATCGAAGCCTAAGATTTGACCGACGTCCTGATCTATGACCCGAATGCCGCCAAATTTATGATCAAGGACTCTACGACAAAACTGAAAAAGCGCTGCCGAATGGGGGTACTTAATCGCAGGTTCCTTTTTCATCAGTATCCTTCCAAGACACGAGAGGGGTAGATGCTTACCTTCACGGACGAATTGGACCGTTCGCTCAATTTTTTACTTCTGATGATGATCACTAGTTTTTTAATTAGCATCATATTGTCTAATGGTCAACGGGGGTTTGGATGTTTTTTACAAGAGTTACCTTTTTTCACAAGGGCTTACGTCCAACCTGAACAAGGTGTAGATCTTGCCGACCATGGGATGTCTCCGGCGAGATAAAATAAAGAAGGACGGAACGCGAATCTGAAGAGACAAGGAGGTCTGGTGTTTATCTTGTCACCGATTCTGGGCGTCATCGGGATTGTGGGAGCATTGGGTTTTGTGTTTACACAACCCAGCGGATCATTTCGTGGCTTTTTTGATCTCACGTCGCTGGTTTTTCTGGTTGTTGTGCCACCTAGCGTCATGCTGCTATCGCACACTTTAAAAGACTTTTCCGTGGGAATCCAAACAGTGATTTCGTCAATGACCGGCAGCACCATGCGGCACGGCGAAGAGATCATCGCAATTCTAACCCGCGCGTCTGCCATGGTTCGATCGGATGGTATAGGATCGCTTGTCGGCCTTCGCAATCATATCCGCTACCCGTTCTTGCGGGATAGCATCTCCATGATCGTCAATGATTTCTCGGCGGAAGAAATTCGGCATAATCTGACCAACAAGATCAATGCCAAGCAGTCAAGGATGTCACTGGCATCTCACTTATTTGAAAATATGGCGGCGGTAAGTCCCGGCGTCGGCCTTATGGGGACCTTGATTGGTCTGATCCAAATGATGTCCAATCTCTCCGATCCCTCTAGAATCGGTGGCGGTATGGCTCTCGCGATGATCACGACCCTTTATGGGATTTTTCTGGGGACCTTGCTGTATGCGCCCTGCAGTGAAAAGATATCTCTTGAATCTGAAAAGTGTTTGGAAATCGACCTTATGGTGCTTGAAGGGGTCATGAGCCTCAAAAATAAGAAATCTAGCGTGCACATGAAAGACATCATGAGCACCTATGCCGGCAAACACAACCAACCTGGTGGCGCGACGCCACCAAAAGGAGCGCGACGCTAGTGTCGGAGGGTGGATCCGCCGCGATTGCTAAGAAACCAAAGCCGAAAAAAGACAGCGCGCTTTGGCTGACCTCTTTTTCTGACTTGAGCTTTGTTCTCATGTGCTTCTTTGCTTTGCAGCTCTCCATGTCGACGCTCGACAAAAATAAATTTGACAAGGTGAGCGAGGCATTCGAAACCACCGACAAACGCACGAAATCCGCCCAGAACCTGGCCGACATCCTGAAATTGATCAACGAAGAAATCAAAAGGCGCAAACTCGAACGGTATATCTCAGCCAAGCTCGATACAAACGGCTTGGCTGTAGAGTTTTCGAGCAGCGTGCTTTTTGAGTCCGGCTCAGCAGAACTCAATCCGAAGTTTGAAACAATCTCAGGTCAAATCACCGATATTTTGTCAAAAGCACCTAAAAAGTATCATTTAAGCGTCGAAGGTCACACCGACGATTTGGGGAATCACGAGGCCAATTGGATGCTATCGGCTAGGCGCGGCGTTGTGATGCTGTACAAATTTAGATCCAAGGGACTCTCCACGGACGAAATGAAGGTTGTTGCCTTTGGCAGCAGCTTGCCTAAAATAGATCCCCGGGGCAAGAAAGGCAGCCAGTTGGATGCAGCAAGGGCGGCCAATCGCCGGGTTGTAATTCGGCTTAATTAGTCGCTGGCGCTAAAAGCGCCAGCGACGTGTCCTGTGAGGAGTGAAACGACGAAGGATCTGGTCCAAAGAAACTCAAATGTTTGATAGCTTAGGAAGCTCTAATTACGAAGAAGGAACCGATTCTCAAACAGGTATTGTCACCCAAGAACGGGTTCGCACGAAGAGGCCCGATCTGTATCTAGTGCTCTTACTCAACGATGACTTCACGCCGATGGATTTTGTCGTCGATATACTCACGCGTCATTTCAAGAAATCTCATGCCCAAGCAACGGAAATTATGCTAAGAGTTCACCACGAGGGACGGGCGGTTTGCGGTGTCTACCCCTTAGAGCTGGCCGAGACCAAAGTCGCGGCTGTTATGGATGATGCCCGCAAAGGTGGCCACCCGCTCCAGTGCATTTATGAAAAGGAGAATTGATGATGCGGCTCTTTTTCATGCAGATGAGTATCAGATGATGCCCAACGAGAAGCAGGCGTAGGGAGTTGCTATGTTGAGTCATGAATTGGAAGTCAGCTTGAATCTAGCTGTGTCAGAGGCAACGCGGCGCGGCCATTCCTTTGTCACAGTCGAGCATATTCTTTATGCCCTTCTTCACAACCGAGAGTCGATCGAGGTACTAGAAAACTGCGGTTGCAGCATCCCAGGGATTCGCACGGATATCGAAGAATTCTTTGGTGAGCATCTCACCGAGAACAATCTTGAACAGGGTAAACTCCCGGTGCCCACGATCGGATTTCAGCGGGTTATCCAAAGAGCCGCACGGCAAGTCCAGTCTTCTGGTGGTGACGTTATTAAGGGGCCAAACATCCTGGTCGCCATGTTTTCTGAAGAAGACTCGTTTGCGGTCTATTTTCTCACCAAGCAGTCTTTGAGCAAATTGGATTTGTTGCAGTACATCTCTCATGGAATCGTCAAAGAAAGCTCGCTGAAGCCCGCTGAGTTCGGAGAACTTGAAGAACTCAGAGCGACCAAAGAGTCCGAGGTGCCTCCAAAAAAATCGCAGCCCAAGCGGGACCCGCTTTCGCACTATGCCGACAATCTCTGCGAAAGAGCTCGCCAGGGCGCGATCGATCCCCTCGTGGGTCGCGCTCCTGAAATCGAGCGCACAATGCAGATTCTGTGCCGTCGCCGGAAGAACAATCCTCTGCTTGTTGGCGAAGCTGGCGTAGGAAAAACCGCAATCGCCGAGGGACTTGCCGGGCTCATCGTGAAGGGCGAGGTTCCAGAGAAACTTCAAAACAAAGAAATCTACGCGCTCGACATGGGCGCCATGGTCGCGGGCAGCAAATTTCGAGGCGACTTTGAGCAAAGACTCAAGGACGTCCTGCAATCCATCAAAGAACGAAAAAACTGCATCGTCTTTATCGACGAGATTCATACCATCGTGGGAGCAGGAGCATCGGGCTCCGGATCGATGGACGCCTCCAATTTGCTCAAACCTGCGCTGAGTTCAGGCGAGCTTCATTGCATCGGCTCCACGACGTTCAAGGAATACCGTAATATTTTTCAAAACGACCATGCCTTGGCGCGTCGGTTTCAAAAAATTGACGTCGTGGAGCCGTCGGTTGAGGATACTTTCAAGATCGTGCTAGGTCTCAAGGACCGCTACGAGCTATTTCATAACGTCCGGTATTCGGAAAAGGCCCTTCACGCGGCCTGCGAATTGTCTGCCAAGCATATTTCCGATCGCAAGCTGCCCGACAAAGCGATCGATGTTATCGACGAGGTCGGGGCTATGCAGTCGCTTCGGGCTAAGCCCGATGCCAAACCTAAGCTCATCACGGTTGAAATGATCCAGATGACGATCGCGAAAATGGCGAGAATTCCAGCCAAAAATGTATCGATTTCGGATCGGTCCGAGTTGAAAGCCCTGGCAGATAAGCTCAAGTCCAAGGTATTTGGCCAAGACGCGGCAATCGATGCGCTATCGACCGCCATCAAATTGAGCCGCTCGGGCTTGGGGGATGAATCCAAACCGATCGGGAGTTTTTTGTTCTCTGGACCCACAGGTGTAGGCAAAACCGAGGTCGCCAAGCAGCTTGCCGAGGTCCTAAACATCAAACTGATTCGTTTTGACATGAGCGAGTATATGGAACGCCACTCGGTATCCCGCCTGATTGGATCGCCTCCAGGATATGTTGGCTTTGACCAAGGGGGACTCTTAACCGACGCGATTGTCAAATCCCCGCATGCGGTGCTTCTGCTCGATGAAATTGAAAAAGCTCACCCGGATATGCAAAACATTCTTCTTCAGGTCATGGATCACGGAACCTTGACTGATAATAATGGCCGCGAGGCGGACTTCAGAAATGTCATTCTTATTCTGACCACCAATGCTGGCGCTCAAGAGCTATCGCGCTCCGCCATAGGATTTAATCGCCAATTCGGTGAGGACAAGGGCCTGAGCCAGGCCGTTAAGAATCAGTTCTCACCAGAATTCCGCAATAGACTCAATGGGATCATACAATTTGGCCCGCTTGACATGGCTATCGTCGAAAAAGTTACACAGAAATTTATTGATGCGATGAATGATCAGCTTGCCGCCAAGCATGTCAGGATAAAGGTCGATGCCAAAGCGATTCAATTTCTTGCCAAAACTGGTTATGATGCCGCTTATGGAGCTCGTCCTATCGCTCGACTGATCGAAGACCGGATCAAGAAGCCACTGGCCGATGAACTGCTGTTCGGACAATTGGCAAAGGGTGGCGAAGTCAAAATCAGCCTTAAAGATGACGAGCTTGCGTTCAAGTACAGCTTGCCTCCGATAAAGCAGAAAAATCGGTAGCTTCCACCCTTAAGGACTTCTATGACCGATCGAAAAGCGCAGGATATTTCCACCCAGCCATACCGGGGGACAAAGGATCAATTTCCCGAAGATCAGAGGGTCATCAATCATATCTTCGCTATCTGGCGCGACACAGCACGCCACTTTGGATATGAAGAGTATGCTGGACCAATACTCGAACCAATCGAACTCTACCTCTCCAAGACTAGCGAGGAGATCGTCAATGAGCAGCTTTATCATGTGTATGACAAGGGCGAGCGTCATCTTGCAATACGTCCGGAGATGACGCCGACGCTGGCGAGGATGGTGGCATCCCGTGCCAAGCAGCTTGTCCGGCCGATTCGCTGGTTCAGCATCGCCACATGCATGCGGTTTGAGCGACCGCAACGCTCACGTCTCAGGCAATTTGATCAATTTAATTTGGATGTGTTAGGCGGCGATGCCCATGACGAGGATGTCGAGGTCCTCCTAACGATCCTTTATACGATGACCAGGCTTCGCGCGACTCCCGTGGACTATGCAATCAAGATCAACCACCGTGAGCTTGTCAACGATTTTCTTGCTATTCTTGCGATTGACAAGTCGATAATCAGTCCACTTCTGAGGCTCATGGATGCCGTAGACAAGATTCCTATAGAAAAGTTCATGACTGATTGTCAGGACATGGGGGTCTCTCAGGATCAGGCAAAAAAAATCATGCAGTTCATGCGCTCCGATCTGACATCGGCAGAAGCTCTGGTCGGAGCCGGTAATCAGCACCTAAGCTACTTAAAGAAAGTCATCGGTGAGCTCAAGGCTGCTGCACCTGATTATGCTGAGGTGTTCCGCTTTGCCCCTGGGGTTATGCGCGGCTTTGACTATTACACGGGCATGGTTTTTGAAGTTTTTGACAATCATCCCGAGAATCATCGAGCGCTATTTGGCGGTGGCCGATACGACGATTTGGTATCAAGCTTTGGCGGCGAAAAATTATCCGGAGTCGGCTATGGCGTGAGTGAAATTTCGCTCATCAATTTTATGAAAACGCACGATCTCCTCCCTAATTTAGAGCGTCCGATCGATGTCTTGGCCTTTGCAATGGATGAAAACGCTAAACCCGCGGTTACCGCTCTCGCCATGGAGCTTCGCCTCAAGGGGCTTTTGGTCGAGCAGGCCATGGGGGCAAAAAAAATCGGCAAGCTTTTTGCCCATGCTGATAAGATTGGAGCCAAGGCCTGCGTGTTCATTGGCAGTGACGAGCTAAGCGCGGAAACCTTCGCCGTCAAATGGCTTGCGACAAAAGAACAGCTTGCAATGCCGAGTTCGGCCGTTGATAAATTTGTAGCAGATTTTAACGACAAGAATTTAAGGTGAATCAGAGCAGGATATTCGGGAGGACACTCATGGCTGGATTCTGCAAAGATGTCAGCGATTCCCAATTCGAAACTGCGGTGCTAGAGAACCCAAAACCATCGCTTGTCGAGTTTTGGGCGCCTTGGTGTGGGCCTTGTCGGATGATTGGCCCGCTGCTTGAAAAGCTCGCCGAAGAGTATGTTGGGGATGTCGATATATTTAAAATGAATGTCGATGAGAACGAGGATATTCCTTCAAAGCTTCAGGTCCGAGGAATCCCTCATCTTATGTTGTTTCATAAGGGCGAACTCATCGATAGCGTCATTGGAGCCCCGGAACCCAAGCGTATCGTGGATATGCTGGAGAATGCTCTGGACGACGTGTGACAGCCTGAGGGTCTAATCAAGGCCAGCCGAGAATCGAAGCGCAGTTTTTTTGCGTCAATGAGCATGGGAAGGTCTGGCGCAAGGTGGAGAAATTCAAACTACGACCATTTTAAACAGGCTCTAAGGAGACAGTTTCATGAAAGCCCTACTCCAAGAACTAGCTCAAACCGCAAGCGGTTTTGTCGAAATTCGCTACCACAAGAGAACTTCCAATTCTTTCACAGCCCAAAAAGGCCGCGTCGATGTCGCCAATCATTCCATGGTGCATGGGGTCGGTGTCCGCGCCTTGATCGATGGCGTTTTTGGTTTTTCCTCGACCTCCGATCTATCTAATGTCGGAATAAAACGCGCGATCGAAGCAGCCCAGAATAATGCCCGTTCACTGATTAAAATTCGCGGGAAGGGGAAGGTCATCCTCGAAAGGGGGCGTCTATCCAGGCAAGACTACATCGGTGATGGATTTGATGAGCTCATCGGCATGCGACTCGAAGACAAATTGGACCAGGTCGTAAAATACGAGCGTGACCTGGCCAAGACCTCGACCAAGATTCAATCAGCCCACTGCCGCTACAGCGAGATCCTCGAGGAAAAGGCAATCGTTACCTCCGATGGGGCCAGTTGTTCTATGAAGATCGCCCAACCGGAAATTTCCTTGGGCGCAATAGCTGAGGACAAAGGTTCAAAAGTCTCCTCGCGCAAGGCGGCGGGTGTCAACGGCGGCTGGCAGTGTCTTTTTCGTCATCCAACTCTTGATCATCTGGTTGATGAAACTGCAGGTCTGGCGATCGACCTTCTTAGCGCCAAGTTTCCCGAAGGCGGCAAGCATCGCGTGATTCTCGCTCCCTCGGTCGTGGGGCTTTTGTGTCACGAGGCAATCGGTCACACGGTCGAGGCCGATTTTGTGAAAGCCGGTTCTGTGGCAAAAGATAAAATCGGCACCCAGGTCGCAAGCGACCTTGTGAATATCTATGATAGCGGCTGCGAAAGCCTAGCAGGGTATGCTGTGGGCAATATCCGATTTGACGACGAGGGTGTCGAGACACAAACGACCAAAATCATTGAAAAAGGAATTCTTAGCTCTTACCTCCACAACCGGGAAACTGCTCATGAGTTTCGGGTCGAGCCAACAGGAAACGCACGGGCCTGGCTTTACACTGACGAACCTCTGATCCGCATGCGGAATACTTATATGACGCCAGGAAACCGAAAATTGGCCGATATGATCGCCGAAATTGATGATGGTTTTCTCATCGAGGGCGCGGGCGGTGGGCAGGCCGATGCCAACGGTGAATTTATGTTTGGCTGCGGCTATGTTTACCGGATCAAAAATGGTCAAAAGACCGAGCTACTGCGCGAGGCAACCCTGTCGGGTATCGCTTTTGATGTGCTAAAGACCGTCGATGCCGTCAGCGAGGAATTCCTGTGGGACCTTGGTACCGGCTACTGTGGCAAGGGGCAGCCGGCAAAGGTCGATGCGGGAGGACCTTACGTTCGATGCATGCTTCACCTTGGGGGCCGGACTACCTGAAGGTCAAGACCACGCTTTGCGCCCCAAAGCGATTGGAAAAATTTTTGCGGTCGTCAGCGTGCCCTAAGAAAAATCTGCTTGAAAAATAATGTTGGCCGTCAGCCCCCAGATCCTATGCGGCTGGGTTAAGAATAAATGCGAAATACGTTTCATGCCAAATAGCGTGAATTCGAAGTGCGTCGCTGCCCCGCGCTTAAGTTGATGCCAGGGGACAAAAAAAAGTTCGGCGACTTCTGATGCCTGGAGGCTAAATTCTTGGCGAGGAAAATCCGTGTAGGCCAATACCGGAACAACCGGCTTTCGGCTCAGTGCGCGAACGGGCTCCAATTCACCCAGACACGAAACCGCTTCGCGGGGAACTCCTAACTCTTCATTCAGCTCACGCAGGGCGGTGTCGCGCGGTGACAGGTCAATCGCCTCCTTATGACCGCCAGGAAGTCCAATCTGGCCTTTATGGGTGGAGACCTGCGTAGAACGCTTGATAAGCGTAAGCGCCGGGGTATTGTCTGGTCCAGGCACGAATAACAGACACACAGCTGACCCGTCGCCGATCGTCCACCGATCGGAAAGAGGCTTGTGGGTCGCATGAGGTAGATCGATCAAAATAAGCATGCTCTCAAATCTTTGCATTGGGCTAAGTTTACCAGGGCAGCGGAGATTTGCCCAACACCGTTTTGGCAAGCGCGGAGATTGGGCGCTCCCAATCGAAACTTCGTGGAGCCGCCCGGGGAATCGCGAGGGAGTTTCCTCAGGTCAAGGGCTATAGAAGGGAGCGAAAAAATCTGCTTGTCGAAACCTTCAACCCTATGTGGAACGATCTCTGTGAAACACCATCCGGGTAAACCCGGAAAGATCCCTCGCCTCCGGCTCAGGATACGACTTTGGCGCTTTCGCGCCAAAGTCTAGTTATTCATAAGCAATGTAAACGGACCGCGTTGCTTCTCGGGCGAAGCCTCGGCTGAATTCGGAACGCTCGAATAAAGCATGCTTTGGACTGCAGTGGAGAGTTCGTCCAGGAACTCGGCGTTGGCCTTAATCGCTTCACTCACGGTGGCAGGACCCAACAGTCTTTTGGAAGCGACCAAAAAGGTATCAGCGTAGGCAACAGCATGAAGGATTTGCGCCCTTAACGCGATTTCGAATTCGCCAATATTGAGCTTGAGTCGATTCATCACCGGCATTAGATCCTGGGTTTGGATTTCCTGCCAAGTCGCATCTTCAATATGTTTGATACGCCATTTTTTATCAAAATTGGTTCGCCATTGAATCTCAAAATCCCCTCTGGTGTACGCGCTTCGGACGCGGAAATACATCTGAGGTTCAAAAATGTAGTCATCGATAAATCTGAGAAGGTCTTCCATTAGCCTCGATTCTCCCTAATAGGTTTGTTACGACCTGCATATTGCAATTCGAAGGCCAAAGTGATTCCTATGCATGTCTCTGTAATCATTGGAAATAGAAATAGAAATTGGCGATTTTATAAAAAATTTACGGTACTTAAGCGGCCGTGATCCAAAATTGATTGTGGGGTGTCACAAACAACCCGCGACATTGCATTGTTAATCATTCTCACATATGCTTAGATTTATTGGTATTTCCTTGATATCGCCAAGGAGTTAAGCGCTATGTTGTTGGGTCAGATACTATTTCTTTCATTTGCGCTTTCGCTTGGGTGGGGCAAGGCCATAGCAGTTGAGTCCAGCGAACATCCCAAAGGGAAGCAGGACGCCAAAGATGACGGCCAGGGCCCAAAAGACAACAAAGCCAAAGCCGATGATTTCGTATGGACGCCTCCAGTAACCAAGAAATTTACCAAAAAACAGATCAAGGCGGAGTGCCACCGCTACGAAGGTCAATACATCGGCTACTACAGTCGCGTTTACTGGGTCAATCAATGCAAACTTCGCGAATTAGCCGATGAAGATCTGATTGGCCGGCTGCTGCAAAAACACAATGTGGTTGTTAAGAACGTTGAGGGCGACACGATTGCCATGATACCCAAGGGACCGGTCTTAAGAAACCTGCCAAAGGAGGTCAGCCACAAACGGAATTGCCGCGAGCTCAATGGCCACTATGTAATCTACGGCGGGAGCGAGATTTTCTACGTCGAACATTGCAAACGCCGCGAGCTGCCAGACTATGAAACCTTTATCAAGCATTCAAAGGAAGGCAG
This sequence comes from uncultured Oligoflexales bacterium, assembly GCA_964582405.1. Taxonomy (GTDB): domain Bacteria; phylum Bdellovibrionota_B; class Oligoflexia; order Oligoflexales; family Oligoflexaceae; genus CAZOSN01. The sequence continues at coordinate 18,858 of CAZOSN010000050.1, forward strand.
TCGCAACCAATTTATTTCGGAGCTAACCTCCGCGGAATTCTATGGGATACCCGTCGGTCCGCAGATTCCTAGTATCCTTGCTGACGTGGCTAAAAAACTGATGGATATCTCGGCTGAGGTTGATGTCATCCCTGTTAACGAAGCCTGCCACGGCATAGAAGGCCAGTATGTTAGCTATTACAGTGAGATCTATCTGATCGAAAAATGTAAAAAGCGAAAGATCGATGATTTGGAGCGTTTTTTAGCCAAGAAAACTCGCGAAAATTTTAAAAAACCGGTTGAATTGTCGTCGCAGCAATGGATATCGCTGCCAGACGGTGCGCCGGTCATCATAAAGTAAAGATCGATCTGCCGCCTGTGCTATGATAGGCGTCAGGCCCCTGGTCAAAAGAGGATTGGGCTTGTACAGCTTAACAACGGTATTTCATATAGCTTCGATTCTGGGTTTTTTGGTTCTGTTTTGGCGGCTGGCCCAACTTGGTGCTCAAATACGGTT
>CAZOSN010000050.1:19363-25977 GCA_964582405.1 uncultured Oligoflexales bacterium
AGATTGTGGCAGCAATTAGCTGGCGGGACCAACCAGGTTTGGGTAGATTGGCCGCAGGATTTTCTACGCCGTTTCAGCTGCGCTTTAGCCATACCGATCTCGATGCCTAAGGAACGGCAAGTCAAAGTCAGCCCTTGCCGTATCGAAGCGCGACCGTGGCTTGATTTGCATACCGAATTTGGCGTAAAAAATCTTAGATTTGATCATAATGTTGTGCAAATCGAACTTAGAAAGTTGCCACACGCAGCAGATGCTCCAAACTGGGAGAAGCGGCTGGCTAGGTCACTGGCTGATAAGTTTGATGTAAGAGTTCTGAACACCAATCCAAAATGGGGGACACCATGAAACATGTCGTGCTAAGCCTTGCCCTAGGCCTTCTGGCAAGCTGCATGAGCCTTTCTGACAAAAGCAAAGAGCTCCCCGAAATCAAGGATGAAATGAAGCTCGCGGAAGCGATTGAATTAGGGGTTCAATACGGCGATAAAACGCTTGAAGGGACAAAGAATCTCATCAAGAAGCGAAATGCGGCCAAAGAGGCCAATGATATCGCTGCTAGTCTGATCCTCGATAAAAATTTCGAAAAAGAGGCGATGTGGCGCTTAGTAAGCCTGTACCAGGCGACCACACACAAGCTGGTATCCCCAAAGGTGGTAGAGAAACTGATCTCGTCCCATGAAGCCTTTATCAGGCAACTTGGATGGCTTCTCGCGGCAAATCGCCCATCAGACTTGGTCGCAGCGGTCCTTGAGCGACATCTGACTCGTTCCGTCGTCGAGGGACTCGAAATGGAGGTTCTTTTGCCTGAAATGGCTTCGGCGGTCAAAGCCAACCATATCGCGGATTCGTACAGCCTTCTGGCCAATGGATTAATGCTCAAAGGCGGGGTGGAATTCGTCGATGCCATGATAGCACTCAACCCGCAAAAGTCGCGATCTGATTTTATGAACTACCTTGCGCTTGCCACGGTAGAAGACCTCCGCCAGATGAATCAAAAAACGGTCGATATGCAAACCTGCATCGCCATTCTAAGGTTTCTCAACGAAGTCGGCGCTCCCATTGAGCACCCACGATTCGACCACCTATTTCTCTATGCTGTCTCACGCAATCCTGGGTTTGGCGAATTGGCCTCGAATATCATCAGAAAATACATGGAAGGTTCGCGTGAAACCCTCGCTTACACATTAGCGCGCCTTCCGGTCTGGATTCAGATTGCCTTCATTGAAGAGAACAGAGACAACATGAATGCCAATCTGGGGCTGTTTTTTACGGAGCTGAAGCAGGCAACGGCTCACAAAGAAGTGGTTGAAGAAATCGATGCGGTTAAACGCTAGTGTGTGAATCAGTTTTGGTCAATAAAAGTCGCGATCGATTCATGGAGCCGTGGATCAAACATGACACAAAAATGATTCTTTCCGGATATCTCAATGAGCCTGGACCTAGAATAACCTGCTAAAAGCGTTTCCCCATAGGCCATCGGCGCGATTTGATCATTGGTTCCGTATATTGCAAGCACCGGCGTATTGGGCGAAGCCAGCTCCGTGGGCATCGTAAGTTGTTCCACAAGGCTACGCATCACTCTCACATAGCCAAAAGTATTGTAGACGCCATGCGGGGACCGAATGGGAAAATCTTTGCGCTTCCAAGGTCCCAAAGCAGGTAGCATCGGCCATAATCCATACCGTCTGATAAGTGCAAAGTAATTGCGGTCCAGGCAGTGCACAACTTCGTTGAGCGAGGCATGGAAGCCGAGGTCGAGCTTTCTAGGAACGCCGATGATGGTTAAGGACCGGACATCTATGGTCCCATGAGCTACACCGTGCCATGCTAAGGCCCCTCCCAAGCTGTGCCCAACAAAATGGATGTCCGATACCGGCATAAGGGTTGGCAATTCGGCAAACACCTTTGCTAGGAATTTTTCCACGCTGTCTGGCTTAAGAATCGAGCTGCTCTGTGGACCATGTCCTGGCAAATCGATCGCAAGGACCGCGAAACCAAGCTCGGCTAGCTTAAACAAGAGGACAAAGCCAGGAAACAAAGCATGGTCACCTGCCCCGTGACAATAGACCACGAGCTTGGTGGGCTTTTGTGGTTTCATCAAAAAGTACGTCGTGCTTCCCCCAAACTCTGCAAAGAGCCAGGAACCCACTTCGGTAGCGATATGAGCATCTGAGGCCGCTTGTTTAAAAAAATTGAATACATTCCACATAGTTTCAAAACCCAGATCGGTGACAATCAGTTGACGAAGGTATTTAATATCGCTAGCCTAATTTTTGAAAGCCCCATCAATCTTAAGGCGACCCTTTAGTATGAATCAATTAGTATGAATCAAAGCACATCCGCCGAAGTTGAGGGATATCTGGAACAGTACGGCTGGTCTTACCGAAAAAACGGCAAGGGAGTCTATCTTTCTGGGTGGGTCTCAGATAAACGTGCTTACCCCTTGCGCGTTATCGTCGAGGACAACTTTACAACACTGGCCGTTCAGCCTTTTGTTAAGACCGAGGTCGATATCCTGGCCTTTCCCGAAGTCTCGGCACATTTGCTCGAGCTCAACTACCATTCCTACATGGTCAAAGTTTCGATCGATGATAGCGGTGATGTTGCCTTAAGCATCACCCTGCTAAACGAGGCGATCGACTTTGATCAGTTCTCTTCATGCATAAGCATCCTGGGCCACTATGCCGACCAGGTGTACGAAGAGATCGAACTCGCTTTCAATACCGACATACACTCTCAAAATCTTTGAGCTGCTCAAGCTTTCTTGCTATTTCCACCAAGCCGCATCGCAAAAGTTCCCGAGAAATTCTGCCGAAACAAACCCGAAATTGTGCCAAACCGATATTTGAGCTGCATCATGCGTCGCAAGGGCAGCTCGGAGGGTGTGCGTGGTCGCTTTAAATCAACTCTTGATCGGTCAGTACCGAATACTCCGCGAAGTGGGGTCCGGTGGACTGGGGCGGGTGTTTAAGGCCAGGGACGAAAAATCAGGCAAAATTGTTGCCATTAAACTTCTTCACGAAAAATTTCAGTCAAATTCAAGGCGGCTCGGCTTTTTTCATCGCGAGCTTTTGATTGCAGCTCGGCTCAAGCACAAAAACATTGTCGAGGTTTTGGATGCCAATTTTAGACCACCCGAATGCTTCATCGTATCGGAGTTTGTGGACGGCTGGTCTCTCTATTTTCTCTTGAAAAACGTCAAGCGCATGCCTCCCTTGGTCGCGCTTAGCATTTGCTTCGACCTCTTGCAGGGTCTTGACTATGTTCATCTTCACGATATGATTCATTCCGATCTTTCAAGCCCCAATATCATGATCGACTGCACGGGTCGGGTGCTCATCACTGACTTTGGACTTGCCTGTCAGGATGAAATCGAAGATTACAAGAACTACCTTGTCGGTACCCCAGGTTATTACTCACCAGAGCATGTTTCCGAAACTCCAATCCTTGTGCAGTCGGATCTCTACTGCGTGGGGCTAATCCTCTATGAAATGCTTACCGGACTTAAAGCAGTACCATCCGGAGGAAAGCGGACCGAAATTTTGCAAGGGATGAATCAAATCGATCTTGGACCAGTTGTATCCACTGACCGCAGGCTTCAGTCCCATTTACGTAAACTTCTGAAAAAGACCCTGCAGTTTAGTCCTAAAAAGAGAGTAAGCAGCGCCGAATCGATGCTGGTAGCGATACATGCGATCCTAAAACGATACGGCATCCGTTACTCGCGCCTTGCGATTCAAAAATTTCTTGCCGATCAAAAATTAGTGGTTCAACCCCCAGACGACAAAAACCAAGATATCTACCAAGGTAACACGAGCGTTCTAAGGTAAAACTCGTGCGCCAGGGTGGGCGGAAATCGCGATTTGTCGGACCATTTTCCTGTGCGCGGGGTTGTTTGAGTTTTGAGGTTGAGTTTCCGGCGCTTTCGCGCCAGGAATCTTATATCTCGGAATCAGGCTCATCGGCAAAATGGCCAAAAAAAGATAAATTTTCGATCCTGAGATCCTGAAGTGACGTTGGTTTTTTTATCCGAGACAGCACTGCTTTTTTCCCCAGCGATATGAGACCTTGACTATTCGCCTGCATATCGCTGTAAACGGCATTCATGGGACCCAATTCAGAGGGGCTTGGGAGGCCGCTCTGCCATTTAATTTCAAAAAACTCGAGCTTATTGGATCGAGACAGGATTAAATCGATCTCGCGCTGCCGTTGATCTCGGTAAAACCACAGCGTCGCATGATCTAAATAGTTTTTGATCGCTTTTCGAAACTCCGAACAGACGTAGGATTCCCAAATTTGGCCAATAAATGCTGAATTTTTTAAGCCATCTTGGTTTAGGCCTAATAAATAGCAAAGCATCCCTACATCGCTGAAATATACCTTTGGCGACTTTATCACGCGCTTGCCGGTATTGGAGAAATACGGTTCGAGTAGGTGAATCTGATTGCTAGATTCCAACACACTGATCCACTGCTTGATCGTGTTGGTGGTGCTTCCTACATCCTTGGCGATTGCACTCATATTGAGTATCTGGCCATTTCTGGTGGCAAGAAGCCTAATGAACCGTTCAAAGTCGCGCAAGCTAGAAACATTGACGATTTGCCTTACGTCTCTTTCGAGGTAGGTAGCGAGGTAGGTCCGATAATAGTCGGACGGCTCCAAATCCAAACGCTCCCAAAGTTCTGGCTGAGAGCCCCTTACCATCAGCTTGTGGATAAAATCAAGTTCGAGATAATTGCTGTGCTGTTGGCTGATTTCATGGCTACTCAAACCCTCGAGTTCGAGCCAGACGCAGCGGCCGGCTAAGCTATCCGACACTTCTTTCATCAGGTTGAATTTCTGTGATCCCGTTAGGATGAATCTGCCGTATTTGCGGCGATTGCTATCAATCGCAATCTTTAAGTAACGAAACATCTTCGGTGCGTACTGAGCTTCATCGATAATGACCTGCTCATCACCAATTTCCGAAAAAAAGCGCTCCGGGTCATTTTCTGCCATCTCCGCATCGGATGGTAGATCGAGGCTAAGGTATTTATGATCTGGGAACAGCTCTTTTAGCAAAGTAGTCTTACCCGTTTGACGGGCTCCAGTTAGGATAAGCGCCGGGTAGGCGCCGGCGAGAGCGAGCAGTCTCTTTGAAATATCTCTTTTATAATACATAGTTATAATTAATGTGACAATTATAGAGTTGTATTCTATATTACCGATTACTAGACTAACGTATTTCTCTGTGATTCTAAATAGGAAATGCCTGTAGGCTTTGCCCACCTCCAGGCGCCGGGGGCTTACCCCAATTCCATCAATCAAGAGCTAAAAACTCCACGATTGCCGCTTTTATTTCTGTTTGGATGGCAACCGGGATTTCGCCGAGGTCCTCTTTAAATAGGCTTAAATCCCAAGCCAGAATTTGATCAATCATAATATCGCTGTCGCGGGAAAGTCCGCATATTCCCTTTTTGACTCGAACACGCAAGGGAAAGGCGTTATCCTGGGTAACTTTTGTTGTTATGGGTAAGACCACGGCGCTGCTTAAACCTGCTTGCGTGACTTCATCAGGCTGAAGGACTAGACAAGGACGTTGTTTACCCGGTTTGGTTCCCACGCGAGGTTCTAAATTCACGACCCAGATATGCCATCTTCTAATATCCATTAGAGGCTCTTTTTTAGTCGAGAATGTTTTTGAAATTCGCGATTAACTTCAGCGCTGCTTTCCTTCACAAGCAGGACAGCCTTGGCAAGGCGCTGAGCCCTTTCTTTGCGCTCAATTTCTTCTTCCAAAGCATTGAGAGCACGTCGTAACACTTCGATCTTACTCTTAACTCCCATTTTCTTTTTCAAAAATTCGAGGCGTTCATTATCGTCATTTTGTATGGTTAGTGGCATGCCCATAAAAAACCCCAAAGTATATCGTATATAAGAATGGTATAATATATCTCTAGACATTGTCAAGAGTATATCTACTAAAGCGTATCGATATCCCTTATTGACAGATAATTTTTAAAAATGATATATCTTTATTAAGTTAAGGAGGTGGTATGGCCGATAAAAACACGCATTTTTCAACAACCTTGAAAACCGAGACCAAAGAATTGCTCGAACGGTATTGCAAAGCGCGCGGCATCCGCATGAATCACTTTGTCGAATCCGCTATTTTAGAAAAACTAGAAGACGAAATGGATGCCGATATTATAAGTAAGAGAGAGCTCGAAGATACGGTAGCATGGAAAAAGAAAGCATAGGCGATGTATCAGGTTGTCTTGCAAAAATCGGCGTTTAAGGAATATGAGAAATTGCCAGCAAAGGTTCGGCAAAAAGTCGATGAGGCGCTCGAAATGCTCAGCATCAATCCGTATTCCGAAGTTCTAAAGTTTAAAAAAATTCGTGGCAAAGAAGACCACTTTAGAATGCGCGTCGGTGACTATCGTATCATCTATTCGCCCCAGGGTGAAAAGCTGGTCGTTAGAGTCATCCGTATAGGACATCGCAGAGATGTCTATCAATTCTATTAGCTAGACTTTGGCGCGAAAGCGCCAAAGTCGTATCCTGAGCGGGGGCGAGGGATCTCCCACGGATTACCCTAGATCTCCAGATGTTTCCTTAACTTCATCGACCTTGTT
>CAZOSN010000051.1:0-289 GCA_964582405.1 uncultured Oligoflexales bacterium
CAGCGGCAGCGCCCCGGATGCTGCAACGAGATCAAAAATCGAGAAATCCATCACCGAACCATCGGCGCGGATTTTATCCTTTAAGATTGGCATGTTTCTTTAAGTCACGTGGAAGTACCCGCTCCATAGATTGGCGTAGGTTCTACTTTTTTAAGATTCCATTCAAAATCGACTTCACGGCGCTCTTTGTTGGGACGAAAATCCCTAGGGCGACAAGACCCACAAGGATTCCCACGCCTGCTTCCGCAGGGACTCGTACCACGGCAAGATCAATTTCATGTTCAAGCCA
>CAZOSN010000051.1:299-25692 GCA_964582405.1 uncultured Oligoflexales bacterium
GGGAGATATGCCGTGAACCAATATGCCACCACCAACCATAAACATGGCCGCCGTACCCAGTATTGTTAGCAGCCTCATCAAATTGGGAGCCAACCAGAGCAGAGCCGACCCTATCAGGCGACGTTTGCTACTGGCCCAGGCCGTGCTTGAACTTCGAAACAGCCACAGACCGACATCGTCGATTTTTACAATCAAAGCCACAAGTCCATAAACTCCGATCGTCATGACCACAGCCACGCCGGATAAAACTCCTAATTTAGTTAGGAAGTTTGACTCGGCAACAACTCCTAAGGCAAAGGTAATGATCTCCGCAGAAAGGACGAAATCGGTTCGGATCGCACCCTGGATCTTGGTTTTCTCGTCGAGCTCCCCGTCGTGAAGATCCTTGGCAAGTGCCGAGGGTTGGTCCGAGGGGGTTGATTCCTTTCGCCTTAGGGTCAAAGCCTTATCGACCAGTTTTTCAACACCTTCGAAGCACAGAAAAGCGCCACCGACCATAAGCAGCGGTGTGATTAATATCGGTAACAGCCAGCTGATCAGAAGCGCTGAGGGGACTAGAATAGCCTTGTTGAGCAGAGATCCTCGAGCTACAGCATATATCACGGGCCACTCGCGATTTGCCTGAACACCGGAAACCTGCTCGGCATTGAGTGCCAAATCATCACCCAACACCCCTGATGTTTTTTTGACTGCGATTTTTGTAAGGGCAGAGACATCGTCGAGTATTTGAGCGATGTCGTCTATCAAAGCGAGCAAGGAAGCCCCAGCCATGCAATTTTTTCTCCGCGACTAATTTTTTAGACCAAATTGGGATCGATTTCTAAATACTCATCCATCTTATCAAATGACCCAGTCCAACCGCCTGTCATGCCACTTTTCGCTCCGTTGAACATGTCTCTTTCCGCCTGCGTCGCCTCACCGTAAACTTCCCACGTCACCGTAATCCGGGTTTGATCGGGGGCTTCTTCAGCGAAATTTACAGTTGTTTTCATGGTCTCTGGCCAGGTCGGGGCCAATGGATGACGGCTAATTTCACCCTTTTCGTCGCAGAATCGCTGCAGATAGACCAGACGCTGGGGTTCCCTGATCTCAATGTATTGAGTCTTTCCATACAGCGTGATCTTGCCATTGGTCATCATATAATGTGACTCGCCGCCTTCTCGAATATCAGCCTTGAAAAACTCCATGGAATGTCCGGTGGGAGCCAACCACTGGGAGAGTTGCTTGGGATTGATCCACGCTTCAAAAACCGTGGCTAACGGTGCTCGAAACGAGCGATTGATGACAAACACGTCTTTGGCTGAGGTTTTGCGCTCGAGGAACTCAGCAAGGCGGTCCCAGGTCGATTCTCCTCCGGCTTTTTTGATAAATTTGCGGATCTCCATCGCAGCTTCTGGCGTTGGCAATGTCGTCACCATGTCCATCTTGGTCTTGCCTTCGATCTCTGCAAAATCAACGGTCACGCGAAATAGAGGAGGTGAGGCATCATCGCTACCATGGTCGTAGACCAAACAAACGCAGGGTTCAACCTTGTGGTACGAAATCCAATTGGGATAGTCAACGCCGTCTGGGCCATGCATGGTAAAAGACCAATGGCCTCTTGGCTTAAGATCCTTGCTATGAGTGGTGAGGCTAAATCCGCGCGGTCCCCACCATTGAGCAACCTGCTCTGGATCGTTCCAAGCATCCCAGACCAGCTTTATGGGTGCATCGTAGACACGCGTGATAAGAATTTCATTGGAGTTACTTTTTCCTGCCATGCTGTTGCCCTTTCGCTGTTTTTGCTGGATTGTTGGGTTTCTTAACTTTTTTTGTCTTTTGAGTAACGGTAATTTTTTTCAGATATTCATCTAACCGGTCAAAGCTCTCTTCCCAATATTGACGGTACTGATCGAGCCAAGCGGTCACGTCCTTGAAAGCCTCAGCATTGAGGCGGCATGGACGCCACTGGGCATCCTTCGTCTTAGTGATTAACCCCGCTCTTTCAAGCACTTTGAGATGTTTGGTGATAGCCGGCAAACTCATCGCATCCAAAAATGGCTGAGCGAGGTCAGTAACACTCGCTTCGCCCTCAGCTAGGCGAGCCAATATCTCTCGTCGGGTGGGATCAGCCAAAGCTGCAAAGGTTGCGCTAAGATGATCCCTCATATTTAATCCATCGGTTAATTAACCAATGAGTTAAATATAATCCGTGGAGGTTGAGTTGTCTACAATAAAACCTTACAAGACAGATGCCCCTCGTCTAGGCACTAATGACCAGGTTCCATGCTATTGGGTATGCTGTAAGATCATGATACCTTCCCCAGACATAGTTCTTGGATTTCTGGGAAGAGACAAACGTCAACAGTCCCTAGTGGGCTGTCAGGGACGATTTTGGAGGTTGGTAGTCCAGATGTTGCCGAGATTATGGCGAATCGGGTTGAGTCTTGATTCAGAAGCTTTAGGAGTTAGTATGACCAATGCACCTATGGTCTTTGTCGATTCGGTATTGGCGCGCAAGGACAACTATATCCATCTCTTACGCCTCCCCCATCAGGGAATCGTGATAGCCGTTGACCCTTCAACCTTTGAAGATACGGAACGTTATCTGAGACTCCAGGACTTGAAGCTTGGCTATATTTTTTCGACTCACCATCATGATGACCATGTCGCTGGCAATCTTGCCTTGAAGGAAAAATACGGGTGCACCATCGTTGGATCCTATGAAGACAGGCATCGCATCCCTGGCATTGATCAGTCTGTGCAGGATGGAGAAACCTTTGTAATAGGTGGATTAGCGGTTCATGCCATAGCGATTCCAGGTCATACGATAGGCCATATGGCCTATCACATCCCATCGGCGAATCTGCTGTTTTGTGGGGATACTTTATTTTCTTTGGGTTCGGGCCGTCTATTCGAAGGAACGCCCACACAAATGTGGACAAGCCTCCAAAAGCTTATGAACCTACCTGACGATACCTTGGTGTATTGCGGGCATGAATATACGGAGGCCAATGCCCGGTTTGCTCTCGCGGTGGACCCTGACAACCGTGCCCTAAGAGACTATGCCCACCATGTCCAAGAGCAGAGGATAAAACTCAGGCCCACGGTTCCTTCTCTTCTTGGTCAAGAAAAACGCCTCAATCCTTTTCTGAGGCCGTTTGACGCTGGCATTCGAAAGACCCTGGCAATGCCACAGGATGACGAGATCGCTGTTTTTGCAGAACTTCGTCACAGGAAGAACAACTTTTAACTTGGCGTCGGCGCTTTCGGGCCAGCTTTCATGACCGCTAACGATCCAATCGTGGCGCAAATCGCCAGACGCTATCTCGCGCCGGGACCATACACGAGTTAAGGAATAAGCCTCACAAAGACTTGCTGGATGTTGGGATCCGTCACCATCAGATTGAGCCGAATTTCGCGGTTTTCGTCGGTTTCTACCTTAGCTCCTGCCCAGTAGTACTTGACTTCAGGTCGGGGAAAGGGGCAGTAGCGTTTCGTTGAGTTGACATGCACCTCGGGAAAAGTGACGCCCATCACTGTCCTAAGATCGGTGACAGCTTGATAGATGTTGCAGCCGTCGGTTTCGATTTGCTGGCGCGAAAGTGCCGGCGACGTGTCCTGAGGGATGAAACGACGAAAGACCTCGTGCTGGCCATGCAAGTAATTGCAGCACGTTAACCCGCTGGGTCCCTTCTAGCGAGACTCTGAAGGGTAGGGAATAGTCCCTTGTAAGGCTAATTTCTCTGATTCAGGAAAATCGCCCATCCATAGTTCGCCTCGCGCTCGCAAAGCCTTAATTCGCTCTTCCGTGGCTTTTTTCTGCTGATTGTCGAGCCCCGAGTCGCTGATGAAATAATTGGTGCGGGAGGGGAAAGCAAAACCCGAGCCGCAGGCCGCGACTATATCCATGATTCGGAGAAGAATGTCCTCGCGAACCGCCAGAAACTCTGCATACTCCGTAGTCAGAACATAGGTGACGATTTCAATGTCCAACGACGAAGAATTAAAGGCAATAAAGCGCACGTTTAGATTGGTGGTGTCTATTTTGGCATGAGCCAGAAGCAGGCGGCGCAATTCCAGCAAGATAGCCCGCATCTGATCGGGTGATGTTTCATACCGCAAGCCAAGCACGGTCTGAAAACGAATACGATCGCGCAAGCCAAAATTTTCCAACTGCATTTGTGAAAATTCCGCGTTGGGAATGGCGACGACGGTGCGATCGAGCGTTCTTACCCGTACAGATCTGAGACCGATGTCTTCGACAGTACCGACCTTGTCTCCGAAGCGGCAGGTATCCCCCACACGGACGGGCTGATCCAAGCTAATCATGATCCCGCCAAACAAATTCTCGAGCGTTTTCTGACTCGCAAGTGCCACGGCCAAACCACCCACACCAAGACCTGCAAGGAGTGCCGTGACGTTGACTCCAAAATTCTGCAATAGGGCTAAGGCAGCAAGACCCGACAAAACTGCTTTAGCCGTCTTTCTACCTATCGGTAACAAAGAATAGGCGCCATTCCTCCCAGCCAAAGCGAGCCTCTTGCCAACCACATCGCTTATCAAGTCAGTGATTCTAACAAGAATCCAGACCGTAACGATGATGATGCATGCTCGGGCCATCCCCACGAAAAAGATATTGCCAGGGCCCCCGAGTCCAATAACATGAAGACCAATGTAGTAGATAAAAATGGCCGCTAGGAGTCTTACAGGGGCTGTCAATCGTTCGATCAGCAGATCATCGACATCGGTCATGGTCCGACGGGCAAAGCCCGCACCGACTTTCACCATGAATCGAGCCGCGATCCATGACAAGAAGTAGGCAAAAAAGATCGTCCCAAACAATCCAACCCACTGCCACAACTTGACTTCAAGAAACTCTATACTAAAGAATATGTTCGGCAATTTAGATCGAAGCGTGGGCTCACCGATTATCTGACTTAAGGTCTGCACTATCTCAGAATTTTTCAGGTTCACAGCGATAATATCTCCCAATGGGGCCTCAATACGCGCATTCCGCTCGAGTATAACCTACAATCGCTTGCGGAGTGGTGCAACCTGGTTTCTTTAGGGATGAGGAAGGTGTGACGTATTCTCTTGGCCGTGCAGCGCAGCCCTCACGGCTCCTGAGGCGATTCCTCATTCGCTGGCGGAGTCTCACCTGGCTGAAATGGTTTCACAGGCTCCTCTGCGACAAAAAATTCAATGCTGGTTTTTTTGCCGATCACGTCTCTGATTTTCCATTCGCTCTCATCCTTGATGAGCGCCACGGTGTTTGCAGTTGTCATTTTGGGAGCGTCCTTGGGATCCTTGACACCGGTTGGGTCAAAATAAACGATCTCAAAGGTAATTTCAGTCTCTCTTGGCGTTCGGTCGCGTCGCTCAATCACCGAATAGCTGACGAGTTTGTAGTTCTTCTTGATAAAGGCATTCGTAATGGTCTCGTCCGAGGCGGAATTAATCGAGCTATGCAAGACACCGGTCGTTAGATCTAGGAGTTGTATTTTTTCCGAAGGATCCTTCATATTGATCGATATGTCCAAGTAGCTCTGAACGACCTGTTCTGGGCTAAAATCCTTGCGGTTTGGTTTGCACAGTTGGGTACAGCAGGTTAAAAACATCAAACCCAAAGCAACCAAGATGTGTGTCCGGCTTTTCATAATTGCTCTCCAATCTCAGAGGGCTGCGGCGTGAAATTCTATATTGAACCAATAGTCTGTCTATTATATCACCGTCGCAATCCAAAACCGATAAACTCAATTGAGCCTTGCGCCGTAAATCAACCGCTGACGTGAAGCACCAGAGGTCCCGTTCCGACTCACCAGAAGGCCGCTATGAGGTTTGTGGTTCTGCGTTTACGCAGACGGGTCAGAACTTAGGAGTTTCATTAGCATTGTTCTGAGCTTTATCGGTCTCGCGTAATTGTTTTACGGTCTGATTTGGAAGTTTGACGGGCACGCCGTCAGGTGCTTTGCGCTGATTTATAGTATGGCGGTTGTAATTGTAGCTACTCTCACCGCTGGAAGTATCATTCTTAATCTGGCTGCCTAACGGCATGTTAATGAGCGGCTCGGGTTCAGGAACATAGTAGTAGCCCTTGGTATGGGCTCGTCCAACCTGAGGAGGTGGACCTGCAATCGCTTCCTTGGGCATGATGAGCAGCGACTGGTAGGTCTTTAATAGTGCCTGAAGCTCGACGCCCTGAACCGGAGTTAGCTTGAAGACTTTCATGGGCGAGCGCGAGTCCATATCATTGGGCGATGTAAATAGGGCACCATCGACATACAGCAAGCTGCCTTTTTGCGATGGAAAATCACTTGGGATTAGGTAAGCTTTGATTCTTTGATTGTTGAGATAATTGAGGCGCGACATCGGATGATTTGATTTGGCGCTACCTAGGTAGACCTTGATGTCAAGGCCCCGGTATTTCGCTAGGTACAAAGCCGTGACGATCTCGCCGTCTGAGAGAAATTCAGTGATCAGCGTCACATCTTTTTGGGCTCCACCAATAAGCTCCAGGACACGGTAGCGAAAGCTTGAAAAACGGTCGAATGACTGCGCGTTAGCAGCGGGGCTTACCAGGCAAAACAGCGTAAGCAGCGCTACTCTTAGATCAAGGTGCAGTGATATCTGTGCGAACTTTGATAATAAATGCCGCAAAGCCGTCCATCTCGTGAGGATTACCTGAATATATTTGTAACATGTCCTGAGGATTTTTTGAAATATACTTTCGATAACTGTCGGGAAGCCTTTCGGCGGGAGACAAAACCTCGATCTTGTCTCCGTAAGTCTCCATCACATAGCTGAGATGATGAACAGACTCCTCTGGCTCGAATGAGCAAACCGAATAAACCAGCTCGCCACCCGGTTTTACGAAGGTCAGAGCATGGTCCAGCATCCTGCGCTGTATTTCAGCCATTTTAGGTATCCCATCCTCGGTCTTTTGCCATTTGCCTTCCGGGTGCCGCCTCAGGACCCCAAGCCCCGTGCACGGTGCGTCGAGCAAGGCTCGATCAAATTTTTCAGTGGGCCGCAGGCTTAAGAAATCCTGGTGCACCCACTCGACCCGGTCATGACCCAAGCGAGACATGGTTTCTTTGGCGCGAGTCAGCTGCCGGGTATCTTTTTCGACCGCCACCAGCCGTGCTTTGCCATCGGCAAGCTCATAGATGTGCGATAGTTTGCCACCTGGTCCTGCGCAGAAGTCGATCACGTTGTGGTTTGGCTCGGGGGCGACTAGGCAACCGATCAGCTGCGAGGCCTCGTCCTGAAACGTGAAGACACCTTGGGCAAAATAACTGCCTTCAGTGACCTGCGGGTAGGTCTTAAGTCGGAAACACCAGTGAAGAGGGCTGCGATCGCTATGAATCCGTTCATCCCGAAGAAGACCCTCTTGAAAAAGATGAGGTTCCTTGAATTGGGAATTCATGCGGTTGGCGCGCACCGTGATCGGTGGTGACTTATTGTTTTCGGCCAACATGGTCGATAAACGCTCAAATTTAAACTGCTTCAACCAACGGGCTACTAGCCATTTAGGGTGCGCAAACTGCATTGCGAGGTATTCAACTGGCTCCTTTTCCTTGTCGGGTTTGGGAAAATACTGAGCGCGCTTTGCGATCTGACGCAAAATACCGTTAACAAACGAGCAAGCGTTCGCTTGACCTTTTTTCCGAACATACTCGACGCTCTCGTTAACCGCCGCACGGTCAGGAACCTTGTCCATATAGTATATCTGGTAGGTGCCAACAACCAAGGCTGCGACCACCTCACCCGGGGATTCGCCAAGATCGCGACTGGAGGTTTTTTGCAGGATCCAATAAAGCTTGGAGTACCATCTCAGGCTTCCAAATAATATTTCTTTAATGAAGGCGCGATCCAGACGACTCAGATTCTTACCATGCTCGGCGTACATCGTCTCGAGCATCTCTTCAGGTTTTTTTCGATCTGTCATCACTCCAACAAAAATGTCGTAAGCAATTTCACGGGCAAGCGAGATGGCCAATTAGTATTCCTTATGAGAGGTTCGAGGGCTCGTTGGTGGTGTAATTGGGGGCCGGTACCGGTGGTGCTGGCTTATGCCCATGCGTCTCCAAGGCTTTGATGCGTTTCTTTAGGTTGCGGACGGTCCACGATTTTCGAATCGTATCCAACGTGAAATACAAGGAAGACCAGGCGCAACCCGCTAGAAAAAACAGCATAAACAGCGTCGCGCCCCGCATCCGATATTCACCTAGCTGGGGAAAATGAACATAGATAGGATCAAGATTAAAAGAGCAGAAATACCCCAAAACGGCACCCGTTACTAAGATAAGCCAATGCGAAATTAGTTTATTTAAAAACTTCATGCGTTTTCAACTCTCCTGAGAATAGCACGACCAGATGGGGGGTATTTTAGCGCAGGAAGAAATTCCTGGCTGCGATTTCTGCAGCCAGGAACTTGGAATTTCAAAAAATAATTCGTAACAGGCGCTTTGGCGCCTGCACAATTAACCTTTTTCTTGCTCAGACTCGAGGGCAGCCTTTGCTTTGGCGAAGGCATCCGCAAGTCCAGTTTTTGGCTCTGCAACCTGCGAGATATACTGACGCAGTTCGTCGCCTTGAAGGTGCTGGAGCAACGCTTTTCGAGACAACGAGAGGCGGCGATCATCTGAGTCTGCAGCCAACACGATGAACTCCACTTCCTCGCCTTCCTTGACGATATCAGCTGGGTTGCTCACCTGCTCGATCGCTAGTTCGCTCACATGAATCATGCCTTCTACGCCAGGGGCTACTTGAACAAATGCACCGAAATCAGTGATTTTGGTAACAGTGCCTTTGCCCTTCGTGCCGGGGGTCAAGTCCTTGGATGCCTGAACCCATGGATCTTCTTTGAGCTGCTTGATACCCAAAGAGAAACGTTCAGCTTCGCTGTCGATTTGCAGGACTTTGGCTTCAACCTCGTCGCCCTTTTTGAATAGGTCGCCTGGATGGTTGATCCTCTCGGTCCAGCTGATATCCGAGATATGGATCAGCCCATCGATGCCGTCTTCGATACCGACAAAAATACCGAAGTCCGTGATATTGCGGATTTTGCCTCGGATTACATCACCAACTTGATACTTCTCTTTTACTACATCCCATGGATTCGGCTCAGTTTGCTTCATGCCGAGGCTGATGCGGCGGTTTTCGGTATCCATCGCAAGCACGACGACCTCGACTTCATCCCCAACCTGCACGACTTTTGAGGGGTGCTTGATGCGTTTTGACCAAGACATTTCGCTGATATGGATCAAGCCTTCGACGCCTTGCTCCAACTCAACAAAAGCGCCATAGTCTGTCAAGCTAACGACAGTGCCTTTGGTGCGCGAGTTGACCTGGTAGCGTTCGGCCACTGTGATCCAAGGATCTTTTTGCAGCTGCTTGTAACCCAGCGAAACCCTTTGGCGGGTTTCGTCGTAGCTCAAAACCTTGACGGTGATCTCCTGGCCGATTTCAAACATCTGGTTGGGGTGATTGATGCGGCCCCAAGACATATCGGTGATATGCAACAGACCGTCGATGCCACCCAAATCAATAAACGCGCCGTAGTCGGTGATGTTCTTGACAATTCCGGTGAGGACTGCACCTTCCTGGAGGTTCGACAGCGTTTCGCTGCGCAGTTTTTCGCGATCTTGCTCGAGCAGAACCCGGCGGCTCAAAACGATATTGCCGCGCTTTTTGTTGAACTTGATAATCTTGAAGCTAAGCTTGACGTTGATAAGCTTATCAAGGTTGCGAACCGGACGAAGATCGACCTGCGAGCCTGGCAAAAAAGCCTTTACGCCGATATCGACCGACAAACCACCCTTGACACGCGAGACGATTGTCCCTTCGACAATTTCGTTCTTCTCGAAGGCATCGGAGATACGGTCCCAGGCGCGAAGCATCTCAGCGCGTTCGCGGCTCAACACCATATCGCCATCGTTATTTTCAAAAGAATCGAGATAAACCTCGACCTCATCTCCAACCTTAACCCGAAGGTCGCCTTCTGGGCTTAGGAATTCGGACTTGGGAACCTCGCCTTCCGACTTGTGGCCGATATCGACGATCACGCTGTCGTCTGTGAATCGCAGAACGATTCCTTTGACGATGGTGCCCTCTTTAACGCCTGACGAACTGGTCGTATTTAGCAAATTTGCAAATTCGCCGCTGGTCTCATCGCCAAAGTCAAAATCAGTGTCTTCATCTTCCCATCGGATGGTGCCAATGCCGGCAAGCTTGGTTTCTTGTAGTTCCATATTGTGTGTAATGCTCCGTGAATTGTCCGCCTATCGGACTGGATTTTGCGATCCGCCCATTCGAATCGTTAATCCTCCTATAACTAGGTGGTTCTCGTTAACACAATGAGGTATATAAGTCAATGCAATCACTATAGGTTATAATGGATGCTATCATAGAAGCCGATTGGACACTCAAACGGGAATTCGATATGAAAAACAGGAGTCTATGCAGCCTTTATCGTTCAGCTGGCCTCGTCAGCTTTGTGTTGCTCACTGGCCCCCAAGGGGTTGCGTGGGGCGAAGATACTCCACCATGCGCCGCTCAGCCCCTGGTGGAAGTTGCCAGGACGGATGTCTACAAGGGCATGCCTTTTAAGGCAGGCGAGGTTTCCAAATTCTCGCTCGAATATGGTGCGGTCCACGTCGGGTACGGATTTCTGCGGATTAAAAATCCGATCAAAGAAGAAGTCGCAGTCGGCATTACCAACGGCAATCCCGTCCGCAAAAGCATGTGGCACATGCAGTTTCAGGGCGAAGCCTATACAGGTGATTGGTACAAAGCGATATTTCAGGGCAACGATGTGATCCAGGCGTTTTCGCTACCGGGAAGTTTCGCGATCTCGCAATTTTATATACGCCAAAATGAGAAGGCCGCTCTGAAGTCCCCGGTTCAGATCGAAAAGTGGTTGTCGTTCGACCAGGAGTCCTGCAAGGTCACTGAAAAAGTGCAGAATCATTCCGAAAACAAAGAAACCATCGATGTCTATAATTTTGAGTTTGGTGCGGCTGATGTTCTCGGCGCCATGCACCGATTGCGGTCATTTGTGTACGAGCCTGGTAAGCCGATCAGTTTTCTTGTTTATTCATCGCAAAAGAGCTGGTGGATCGAGGCGACAAGCATGGGAGTTGAGAGTGTAAAGGTCGAGGCCGGGACATTCGCCGCTGATAAACTTAAGCTCAAAACCTATATTGGCAAGGACATGCAGGCTACCGGGGACTCCTACATCTGGATCGCCCGCGATCATCCCTCAAGACCCGTTGTCAAGGTCAAGGCAGAGGTTAAGATCGGTTCAGTCGGACTCTATTTGGATCAATTTACACCAGGCAATTGATGACGCCTCATTTCTTTGGAATCGTGATCACGATGGGTTCGTCGGTCGGCGTGGTGGTGAAACCGTTGATTTCTTCAAAGCCATCGTCGGAACCGGCTGTCGAATTCGTGAAGACGGTATCGAGATTGTCAGGAGTTGGGGGTTTGACTTCTTTATAGATCGTAAGATGATCTTTGACGCCAAATCTGCTCGCTGGCTCGGTAAGCTCGATCTTGCCAGGGGTTAGATCCTTGGATTGACTGCGCAGGTAGTTTTGCACAACGATTTCTCGGTAGGCCAGCATGTGCGCACCAGTGAGCGGGTGCACCTCGAGTTCAGATTGCAGCCATTTCTGAACAAGGGGGCTCTTATCATACACAGCGGCCGCAAGGTAGAGTCGATGTCCTCGCCATCCAATCTTGCTAAGCCCCTGGAGGATGACAAGCCGTGCGCGCGCCTCAACAAGCGGCAAAGCAAGCTTGGCGATGTAAATCGAACCATCGCTGTGGGATACCGCAAGGCGCTTAAAGTAGTTCTTAATCAGCGATGGTCGTGCGCCGATCAGGGCCGCTTCAACGGTCTCCTGATCAACGGCAACATGGTACTCAGCCAGCCCAATCAGGGCCTCCATTCGAGTCCAGAACCGCTTCTGATTCAAAGCTTCAAATAGTAAAACCTCCGCGCCAGAGAATTTGTCCCGACGAATTTCTCGCACTGTCTTATAAACCTGATAATTGTACGCATGATTCATTCCTGCTCTATAAAGCTGTTCCTGCGCATGCGACAGGATTCGCCGAGGCTCGTTTTTTGAGGCAATATCTTGGGCCAGGCTCGGGCTCAGGTACCAATAGGGATTGGCAAACGCTTCATGGGACCACGGATCAACCGACTCCGCAGAAAGCATCGGCTGCGGTGGTTCGGGATCGGGCGCTGGAATGGTCGGGACAGCAACCACCTTGGGTGCCGTCACAATGGGCTCTGGTTTATCCATAATACCTAAATCGATCAATGCATCGCGGATGACATCAGCCAGATCTGAATCGTCGCTAGTCAGCTGTACTGAGGCAATGATCACGGTGATCGCGAGCAACCCGGCATAAATCCATGGTCTAAGATTGGGTTCGCGCGCCGGAGTTAGCTGGCCAAGGGCCGATAAGCTCTGATCTTCGGGCACCTCTAGTGCGGCGACAGGTTCGGCTACGGGCTCCGGGTCACCGAGGTCTATCTCCGAGTAATTATTGATGTCTCGGACGACACTTTCTGGTGCGGCATCTGCCACCTGGCGCTCTAAATTGGCATCGAACGCCGCAGTTTTGACTTTATCGCCAAAGGTATCGAGATCCAGATTGTATTCGACCATAAGTCCCTCATCACTAGGCTTACAGTCGTTTTTTCGGCAGGTTCCAAGTACAAGTTAGAAAAAAAACAAAAATTCGCCCTAAGGTGGCTTTTTTAGATAGTTTTTCTTTTACAAATCGTCGGCATATGATACGTATTCGGGCCTCGAGTCCAGCTTGAAATCCTGTGATTTCGTTTCATAAACCTCTTTGAGAACCCTAAAAGGTCGGGAACATCATGAAAGATATTCGAAAGTTACGTAATATCGGCATCTCCGCTCACATCGACTCTGGTAAGACCACTTTGACCGAGCGTATCCTTTATTACGCGGGGCGTATCCACAAAATTGAAGAGGTGCGCGGCGGTGGCGATGGCGCGACCATGGACCACATGGAACTCGAGAAAGAGCGCGGTATCACGATCACGTCCGCAGCCACTCAGGTCCACTGGCGTGACTGCGACATTAATATTATCGATACTCCCGGCCACGTTGACTTCACAATCGAAGTCGAGCGTTCGCTAAGGGTTCTCGATGGTGCGATTCTAGTGCTCTGCGGTGTGGCCGGCGTGCAGAGCCAGTCAATCACCGTCGATAGGCAGATGAAGCGTTATGCGGTCCCTTGCCTGGCCTTTATCAACAAGCTTGACCGCTCGGGTTCTAACCCATCCAAGGTGATCAAGGACCTCCGCGAAAAATTGGGCCACAATGCGGTGGCGATGCAGATCCCTATCGGCCTCGAGGCTGATCTGAATGGCATCATCGACCTTGCCACCATGAAGGCTTATTATTTTGATGGTGAGAAGGGTGACACCGTCCGCGAAGAGGAGATCCCTGCAGAATATGCAAATCAGGCCAGCGAAATGCGCGCGGCAATGCTCGACAGCATCTCGATGTTCTCCGATAAAATGATGGAAATCATGCTCGAAGAGGGAGAAATCCCTGTTGATATGATCCATGCCGCTGTCAAAGAAGCCGTGCATAAGCGCGCCTTGACTCCGGTCTATATGGGTTCTGCGTTCAAGAACAAGGGCGTTCAGCTTTTGCTTGATGCGGTTCTGCGCTATTTGCCAAACCCGACGGAACGTAAATACATGGCAACCGATTGGGATAAGACTGATGGCAACACCCGCGGCTTGCCGATCGAGATTTTTCCTGATGCGTCCAAAGGGCTTGCCGCCATGGCATTTAAGATTACGGAAGAAACTTTCGGTCAGCTCACCTATACCCGAATCTATCAAGGTACCTTGCGCAAGGGCGAGAGCTATTACAACCCGCGCCTTGGCAAAAAGCTGCGCGTTGGGCGGTTGGTCCGTATGCATGCCAATGATCGGGAAGATTTGACTGAGGCCGTTGGCGGCGATATCGTGGCCATCGTGGGCATCGACTGTGCTTCGGGTGACACCTTCTGTGAAGATGGCACCAATATCACATTAGAAAGCATGTATGTGGCCGAGCCGGTTATCGAGCTTGCGATTAAGCCAAAGAAACAGGACGATATGGTCAAGCTTTCCAAGGCTCTAAACCGCTTTATGAAAGAAGACCCGACGTTTAGGGTTTCGGTGGACAAAGAGTCGAACGAAACTCGCATCGCGGGAATGGGCGAACTCCATCTCGAGATTTATGTTGAACGCATCAAGCGCGAGTACAAGGCTGAAGTGATCGTCGGGGCTCCCAAGGTAAACTACCGCGAATGCCCCACCGTTCCTTCCAAGTATGACTATAAGCACAAAAAGCAGACTGGTGGTTCGGGTCAATACGCGCATATCGTCGGAACGTTGGAGCCACTTCCTGAGGGATCCGAGCAGAGCTTTGAGTTCGTAAACGGCACTGTCGGTGGTAGTGTTCCCAAAGAATTCATCCCGGGCGTCGAAAAAGGCTTCCGCGAATCAATCGACAAAGGGCCGTTGGCAGGTTGTCAGGTTATCTTGACCAAACTCACGCTTTTGGACGGCGGTTATCACCCGGTTGACTCATCGGAAATGGCATTCAAGATCGCGGCGCGCAGCGCTTTCAAAGAAGCATTTTTGGCATCAAGCCCTAAGATTCTTGAGCCGATCATGAAGGTCGAGGTGGAAACACCTTCCGAGTTCCAAGGTCCGGTTCAGGGCGATTTGTCTTCGCGCCGTGGTGTTTTGATCGGCTCTGATGTTCGCGATGATTATGCTGTAATTCTAGCCGAAGTTCCGTTGTCTGAAATGTTTGGTTATTCGACCAACCTCCGGTCGCGAACTCAGGGAAAAGCAAGCTTTACCATGGAATTTAACTCCTATAAACCGGTACCAAGCAATGTTCAGGAGCAGATTGTAGCGAAGTTTAAAGAAGACCAAGCTAAAGGCAATAAATAGCCTTTCCGTATAGTTTTTAAATCACAGAATTCCTCACGAAACGAGCCTTTTGGCTCGTTTTTTAGTTCTCCATGGCGTGTTGACGTTTTGTTTTCCTGTCCTCCTTAAGTTCCTTGCTTCCCTGTATTTTGACGGGGAACTCAGGAACCCAGAAGGACGTGGGAATATTTACTATATTTTTAATGTCTACGGATCAATCGTCAACACGCCCTATTTTGCCCAGCAAGTCCCAGCATTTTTTTCCTATCGCCAGCGTAATTTCGAGTCTCAGGATGCCGACAAAGTCATGGCGAACAATTGCTATGGGCATCAGATCATGGATGAGGGCCAAAAACCCAAAGAGACTAAGATCCCCCCGGCTCAGCCTCGGATCAAGCTTGAGCTTGTCAAAGACAAGCTCATCCAGCCGTCTGCACCACAGCCCAATAGCGAATTCGCAAGGCTTATGAACCGATTTTGCGATGATCTGGACAACGATATCGCGATGATTCTTAATTGGTAGAGCGCATGAACCAACTGATACTAAAGATTGCGATCTGCACGACACTGCTGGTGCTAGCCGGGCAAAGCCCTGCAAGACCAACCTATGGCGAGTTTTACCGCTCGATAAAATCCACGCAAGCTCAAAATTGGGACAAGTCGCTTCTGACCATACCCATTGAGCAAAAAATAAAACCGATGGACGACAGGGCACTTGAATTCAATCAGGCGATGAACAATTGGGAGCAGTATAAATCCACGCCAACTCCTGCCGAACTCGATAAGTCGACATACCAGGATTTGATTGCTGAATTGCACGCCCTGCCTAGGCCAATCCTTAATTTTGCAAACAAGCATGTTATCGCTATTTACACCGGTCGCAATATCGGCGGAACCGCAATGGCATGCAGCATCTATGGTTCCGGCGATACCGCCGAATTTGGTTTTATCTTAATCGACCTCGATATGGTAGATCGCACGATCAACGAATGGGCCACGTTCAA
This sequence comes from uncultured Oligoflexales bacterium, assembly GCA_964582405.1. Classification (GTDB taxonomy): domain Bacteria; phylum Bdellovibrionota_B; class Oligoflexia; order Oligoflexales; family Oligoflexaceae; genus CAZOSN01. Next base: position 16,275 of record CAZOSN010000051.1, read on the forward strand.
GGAGAATACTGTGTTTGCTCCGACCAAGGATTATGAACTTCGGCTCACTCTCGAGGACGATGCACACAATACCAAAGCAGCAACGCTTCGCTATATCCTTTTGCACGAAATTGGACACCTGTTTCACTCTGTCAACGGTCTCCAACCAGGATACCCTTCGCTGACTTGGGAAGAGAGTAATTTTACTCCCTACTCGTTCAACCAGACAGAACTTGCTATCAAGAAAAAGCGCGGCGACGACTACTACCCGTTGTACGACAAGATCCGCTTCTACAGAACCAAGGCCCCATTTGAATTGGAAGACGCGCCCGACGTATACCACTGGCTTCTTACCACCTCGTTCCCCACGCTCTATGCCTCGGTCAATCATCTTGAGGACTTTGCAGAAACTTTTGCGCTGATAGCGCATACGCATTACTTAAAAAAGTCGTTTAAGCTGGTCCTGATCCAGGGGAAAAAAGAAATTCTGCGTATAGATAACCGCATTGCTGACGCAAATATGGCTCCGAAAGTGACTCTAGTAGAAGAATATCTTAAGAGGTATTGATGATTTTTTCTAGGTACCGAGTAATCAGCGTTTGCCTATCAGAGGCGAGGTAGCAATGCCGATGAAACGAAACGTGAAAACTATCCATGCTCGGTATACAGGACAAAAATGTATAAAATCGCTTTGATTTTCAGTCTGACAATGCCTGCAATATCCTGCAAGCACAATGAAAATTCTCCGACTGCCGAGCGGGGTGCCGATAATACAGAATTAACCCCACGAAACAAATTCGTTGTACGAGGCTATCTGTACGCAGATCTAGATAAAGCCGACCCAAGCGGATTATCGCTTGGCAAGTCCAAAGGAAAAGTTTCCTCCCAATCAAAAAAGTCTGGCTCACGAAACAACCGCAACAAAATAAATATCCCGAATTCTCCCCAATCGAATTCGCCTCAAGCCTCCGTCTCAAAGTTTCCCAAAGTGGCAATGTTGATATCAGATACTGTCAACATAGTACGGGGTAAAGATGGTTATCGCTTAAGCATAAGGGATCAAGCGCGAGGAGTTCTCGGGCCCATTCGCAAACATCTCGACAATACTCAATACCAACCAATGACCAAAAATGGTTATCAACTCACCGAACTTCCTAATGGCTTGTTCGTGGCCTCGTTCAAAGATCCAGCCCTCGCGGAAGAACGATTGGTGTTTGTCCCGACCCCAACTATGATAAAGGTTTTGCATTTAAGCAGTCCTGTTTTTCGAGATGGTAAGGCTCATTTGATAGCCCCTCTGGGCGAGGTAGACGAAACAGGTCAATTTGAAGTCGTCGATAGTGATTCGATTCTTACCCAAAACGCCAAAGAAATTTACTCCAGCGTCGGAAGCCTCGTCGATTTTCTAAGAGGCCATACTGAGAAAAGTATAGCAAACACGCCGTACCTAGCCGAGGTATCCGTTAGGGTTCAGAAAGCCTTTGACCAATTTATCGAGAATTCCCAAAAGAAACTCTCGGAATTGAATCCCAACGACTCTGGTTCGATCGTTAGTCTCTCCATAGATGTAGACAGAGCCCTTAGTGAACTTTATGTAGTCATAGATTTGGTATCTGACGAGATCGAAAGCGTTGCCGCAGAATTTCGAAAAGGCAAAGCCGATGTCGCTTTACTTGAAGAGATAAGAGAAATCGAAAACTCCACCTCAGATTCCGAGAAAAAAAGCCTTAGAGAAAAGTTTGATGCAGAGATCAAGCCAGATGACATCGCTAAATATAGGACCAAGGTAGCAGAGGATATTGTGGAAGCTAAGTTATCGAAATTGGAAAATGAAAATAACGTTTCGTCAATTTCTGATGACCAAATTATTTCAATGATTAACAGCGAATCGGCGCTCCTAGCTGAAAGTGATATTCGTCAGAGGCTATTGACAGCCAAAATGCAGAGCTACTTTGCCAGCAAAGTCCAGCAGAATACGGACACAGATTCCGATGCTACCGATGCCTTCAAAAGCTCAATTCAAGTGGGGCTCGAGGCTGGATTGGATCATTTAAACAAGCTTGAAGATACTCTTTTGGCAATGAAAAAAATGCTTTCGGATTTGTAAAAATTCCCAACCCGAACCTCACCAAAGGGACCCAAGATTATGCGAGTGCAGGTTCCGACATTTAGTCTAATCATACTCCTGAGCATCGCATCGACGGCATGCAAGACTGTGGACACCAAATACCACCGCCAAGGATCTGAACAATCAGAACAGACAAGCGAATCAGACTCTTCAGAAAGCTCTGACTATATCGGTTCAGAGGCGAACCCGAAGACGATGACGCACTTGGAGCTTCGTACAGCCAAGCCTGTCATAGGGGTTTTGAGTGTCTCAAAAGTTTAAAGTTAATTCACCAAACCAAATCTCTGGCTGCGCCGGCCCCTAATCGGTGTTGGGATCGAAAAAAGACCACCCGCCAAGGGTTCGCGTGCTAATTGGCTCTCGGAGAGACCTGTGCGTGCGGATGTGATATAAAGGGTCGTGAGTTCAGCTCCTCCAAAGCACAGGCTCGAGACTTGGCTTACGGGCAGAGAAATTTCTTTGAGCACAATTCCATCTGGATTTAAGCAGCGCACGAGGCTTGCACCCCAAAAGGCTATCCAGAGGTTACCCGCCGCATCGAGCGTCATGCCATCGGGCATTCCGGACATTGTGGAAAGGTCAAACTGAGGCCGTCGGTTTGAGATTTCCCCTGTCATCGCATTGTAGTCAAACGCATCGACACGACGTAACAGAGTATCGATGTAATACATCGTTTTCCCATCTTGGGTCCAATCCAGCCCATTTGAAATCGACACTTCCCCAAACAGCTTTTGAACCGAAAAGTCCGAATCAACTCGGTAGAGCGCGCCCTGAAGAGGTCTGATGGATTTTGACATCGTGCCCGTAAAAAATCTGCCATGCGGGTCGCATTTACCCTCGTTCATACGATTTTCGGCGATATCTGATTCGATCGGAATCAAGCGGACAATCTGAAAACTTTCAGGGTCAAGGCAGGCCACGCCTCGCTCTACGCCACAAATAATCCGCCCAGCCTGATCGAGCGCAACAGCCCCCACCATTTGATCGAGACCAAAGCACGCGTCAACACCCAGCCTCGGATCAAAGCAGTGAATAGCCTGGCCTTCGATATCGACCCAGTACAATTTTTGATCGCGATCGTCCCAATAGGGACCTTCGCCCAATGCGGCTTTGGCATCGGTTTCGAGGCGGATTTCGGGCGAAAAATCATAGGGCGCGGCAGTCATCGCTACCTCTCAAACTCTCACAGATAAATAACGGGACACCAATCCATCGGTTTTGAGCAAGCTTGCAACATGAGCCAGGTCGGCTTCCGTATCCACCGCATGAGTATTAAATCGGGTTGGTACCATGCGGACATTTTCACCGTTTTCCAAAATCCGGAGCATATCGACCGATTCGATTTTTTCAAGCGTGCTCTCCGGCCACTGGACGAACTTGTGCAAAAAACTTGCGCGAAAGGGGATCACGCAAACTTGCTTGAAAAAATCAGCCTCGCCCTTGTACTTCGCCAGCGAAGGAATAGGATTGCGCGAGAAATAAAGTGCATCGTTTTTGTTGTTGACAACGACCTTGATCGAATTGGGACTCAAGAATTCGCTCTCGGATTCGATCCGGCCCAAGAGATTGGCTGCGAGAATCGAGGGATCATGCAGAAATGGTTCGATAACTTCGTCGATCATCTCGGGGGCGATCATCGGCTCGTCGCCCTGGATCATCACGACAATATCATAGGCCTCACCACGGGCCTCCAGGATCGTCAAGGCTTCCTCGGTACGCTCTGTGCAGCGCTCATGAGTGTTTTTGGTCATCAAGGCCTTGCCTCCGATCGATTCAACATAATCGAAGATCTCTTGGTTGCAGGTCGCCACATAAACGGCATCCATGGATTTGCTTAGCTCGGAGCGGCGCAGAACATGGCCGATCATCGGCATCCCTAGCAATTCTTTCATAGGTTTACCTGGAAAACGGCTACTTTCCATTCGAGCGGGGATGATGCCAACGATTCTCATATTAGACTCTCGTGTAGATAGATAGAAAAGTTTTGAGCATGCTACATCAAAAAATTGCGCAAGAAACCCAAAATATGCGACTATCGCTAACCAAAGACCTATCAGGAGGCTGGGTAATGAAACCTTGGGTTGTTATCACCGGCGCTGCGGGTGGCATTGGACAAGCCACGGCGGCGCTATTTCGTGAACGTGGCTACCGAGTCGCGGGACTGGATTGTTCCAAGATGCCCCACAACCTTGACCTAGCCTTGGATACTGACCTTACCGACCTTGCAGAAATCAAACGTAACTCCGAAAAGATCAAAGACGAAGGAATCACACTCGCAGGTCTCATTAATAACGCTGCATTTCAGGTCGAGACTAGTATAGCCGAGACTCGCGAACAGGATTGGGATCGCATGCTGACCATCAATCTCAAAGCGCCCTTTTTCCTTGCGCAATACCTTCTGCCGTCCATGGCAGAGCGAGCTGCCATAGTCAATGTTTCATCGGTCCATGCCCGTAGCACCTCGCCCGGCCTTGCTGCCTATGCGGCAAGCAAAGGCGGTCTATCGGCACTAACCCGCGCCATGGCACTAGAATGGGGCCCCCGCGGGATCAGAGTCAATTCAGTGCTCCCAGGAGCAATTGATACACCGATGCTCGATCGGGGGCTAAAAAGAGCAAGTGATCCTGACGAGGCCCGACGCCAGCTGATCAAAGCTAGTCCAATTGGCCGGATCGGCGAGCCGCGCGACGTCGCTGAGCTTATCTATTTTTTGACCGACAACGGTATGGCCGCCAATATAACTGGGCAGGAATTTGTCTGCGACTCTGGCGTGCTATCAAGACTGCCATCGGAATAATCAAGCACCCCGTACTCATGAGGTTTTGAGTTCATGAAAGAAGCAGAGATCCGACCAAAGGCCCTTTTCGAGGAATACCTAGCCTTAAGCCGCAAAGATGGCGAGGCACTCGACAAGAATCATTTTACCGAGATTGCTTGCCCAGCCTGCGGCGCGCAAGCCTGCCCCGAGGCATTTAAAAAGCACGATTACTCGTTTAAAAACTGCCCCGTATGCAATTCGCTTTTTTGCTCACCACGCCCCAATCAAAACCAGCTCAATTTTCTTTATTCCGAAAGCAAATCCTCTGAATTCTGGTCCAAGGTTTTTTTTCCCGCTGTGGCAGAGGCGCGTAAGCAAAAGCTTTTTGCGCCGAAGGCTCTGGAGATTCATAATTTGTTGCAATCTAAAGGCATTGCCATCGAATCCCTGTGCGATGTCGGCGCCGGTCACGGCATGTTTCTTGAAGAATTGGCACAGTATCTACCGAGAGTAAAACTCTTTGCAATTGAACCTGACCAAAATTCGGCTCAGGTCTGCCTAAGCAAGGGCATCGAAGTTCTCAACGCATCAGCGGAGGACGCAAGACCTTGGCACAACAAATTTGACTTTGCCCTGAGTTCGGAGGTCATTGAGCACGTGTTCGACCCCCTGCGCTTTGTGTCGAGCATGGCTGATCTCGTCAAACCAAACGGGTACCTTTTGATGACAGGCCTTGGGTTTGAGGGTTTTGACATTCTAACGTTAGGCGAACATTCCAATTCCGTATCACCACCGCATCACCTTAATTTTTTCAGCGTGACTGGCTTTGAAAAGCTATTTGGTAATGCAGGGTTTCGTTCCGTGGAGATCTGGACGCCCGGCAAACTCGATGTAGACATCGTGCTCAATGCGCACCACGACACGCCCTTTGTCAAGGTGCTGCGAAACCGAGGCGAAGCTGCCTGGCGCGATTTTCAGGCATTTCTTGTTAGGCACAGGATCAGCTCACATATGTGGATTCTTGCGCAAAAATGATCGGCGTTGAATGAACTAGTACGCCCTCGCGCACGCGACAGATAAATTGAAAATCACGATTAAAACTAAGATCTGATCTTAGCAAACGCTCATCATCCATCACGGACTGATACTAAGCTATTGAAATCAAACAATGCTCATCTGGCACTGAGCTTGCTATAGCGAGCGGGTTAACAGAACCAAACCAATCGCTCAGTATGATGGAGGAGTTATCGCATGATTAAGTTTAGTCATTTGTTTGTTTCACTCAGTCTGGCGCAGCTGCCACTCGCCGCACTGGCTGGCAGCTTCGGATACCCGGGAGCCAACGGGTACTATGTCTCTTCGGGTACGAATGGAGCATCAGGACGCAATACCTCGGTAACCGCCGATGGTAGATCTATCTCAATCGATGTATCAGGACATGATGGCTATGACGGTCATGATGGCTATGACGGGAGTGATGCTACACAGTGCTACCGCATCTTTAACAACAGCGGCAGCAATTTGGTAGGTGCGGCAGGTGGCGACGCTTCCAGCGGCGGACAAGGCGGACGCGGTGGCGACGGTGGAACAACAACGATCTACTACAATGACCTAGGCGATGTGCAACGCGTCAGGATCGATGCTCGCGGTGGACGCGGCGGGGACGGAGGCCGACGAGCCCGCGGTGGGCGCGGCTGCGATTGCTCGGCGATCGTAGTCCAGCCAGGGCAATACTGCACCGATGGACGCGATGGTTATAACAGCTCAGACGGCTCCAATGGTTATGAAGGAAGCTGGGGTACAATCGTTCTTGTCCATGGAAATAATATCCCAAGAGAGCGAAATTCAGACACGGAATCAATCACAGACTGGCTCAGGCAACCGATCAAACTCGTTGCCAACGATTGGGACAGCCATAGCTCTGGCGCCGAAAGATTCGTGCACCCTTCAAGCAGAATTGGCAGCTCTTACAAGATCTATCAAGGATCTTTCCAACCGATCGTCCATCTGGTTTGGGAAGCTCCTCAGGATGTTTCGGACTATTCTAAATTCAAAGGGTACGCATCGATCGAAAACGCCTCAAAACGCCGCCTGCACGTAAGTTTCAAAGGCGACGATGACTATGTGATTAAGTCGAACCTCGAAGAAGTCGGCGACAATTTCTATTTCCATGTCCAAGACCTGAGGCTACGCAAGCTGTTTAAAATGGATTTCGTAGGATTCCGTGGGATCGGTCGCGACCTTACCTTGATTGTGCAGGATCGCATGCCCTACGATGACGTTACCACTGCCTTCAAAACTAAGATCTGGGTCCATCAGTCCGGCACAGACTGGGATGTCAAATATGAAGACAAGCTTCCGCAGGATTTGGTCGAAAAAGTGGGCGAAAACTACGAGCTGCACATCGGTGCACTGGAAGAAATTAAGGACAAGTACCTAGAGAAGGGCGACAAGATCTCGGTCTCGCTCGACCTTGATCGCATCTGGGGCAACGAGGCTCATCAATTTGAAGTCCTCAACAAGCATGATTACAAGATCAAATAAAGGTAAGAGGCAGGCCCAAAAAACTGCTGTATGGTGAAACAAATCAAGTATACGATAAGCAAGAAACCTGAATTTTTTCACCATACAGTATTCGGCCCATCCCAAGGATGGGTCTTTTTTATCCGAAGTTAAGCACCAGTCAACAGACCTAATCAATCTGCACTTTGCGAAAGAGCTTTCTTCGCCAGACCCCAGTGGTAGGTGAAATCCTGAACGGTACGCTGTCCAACCGATTTGTAAGCTTGCTCAGCGCTTTCGTCGATAAATTTTACTAAATCAGAAACCTCAGCCACTTCCATTTCGCGGCAGGCATCATCTTCGGTAGGACAGCCGTTTTGCACGATATCAAGCTTTCTGACTAACTCACCGAGGCCATTATAGACATCGGAAATCGGAGACTTTTCAAGATAAAACGATGAGCCGCCTTGCTCGTTTCCGACACCACGAGCATTGATTTTTGCCATTCTCGACGAGTACATCGCCTGATTCACTTCTGCGTAAGACGCAGCCATTGCTGATGGAGCGACCATACCAATCCAAGCGGCCAAAAACAGATAATTCTTCATTATTTCATTCTCCAAAAAACTTGTTCAAAAATCACGAGGGCAAAAATCTAGCCTTCCCCTGAACACTAACACAGCTTGGCTTTCGAGGTAAACAAAATATTTTTATAATACCTCAGTCCCTGACAGCCCACTGGGTCACCTGAAATCACCGAAGATTAATGGTAAGTAATTATTTTTATTAGAAAAATCAAGATTCTACCCCATACTTGCCGTGGAATTTGCGGTGGACAACGGCCTTAGGCTTTGCTTTGGTTCAGAAACACAGGGTAAAACTGCCCTCGTACATTAGGTCGTTGTATGAAAAACCCCATTGCGCGTTATCTGGAGCTCTATGCCGAACCCGAGGCAAATAAAATGCCCCAAATCACTGGGCGCTGGCAGCATATCGTAACGGTGCCCTTGGTGGCCGAGTCAGATGGTGCCCCAGCATTGCTCGATTCGCTTGTAGGCACCGATACTGCTAAGCGCGAGCGCGTGCTGGCGATTCTCGTTATCAATGAAAGAAGCAATGCCTCAGAGCTGGTGACAGCGGACAACGAAAAAACTCTTGCATGGCTCAAAGAAAGGCTGAGCGAACAGATAACTCTCTCCGATCACCCGAGAATCACTCAAGGAAGCTATGGCAGGATTGATGTTATAGCAATCGAGCGAATCAAATCCGGCCTTCCATTGCCAGACGATCAAGGAGTCGGCCTTGCACGCAAAATCGCAGCTGATTATGCCGTCGCTTTGTATGCCTCTGGTGCTTGGACAGGCTCCTATATCCATACAACAGATGGCGATGCCGAAGTCCCACGCGATTATTTTGGGGCGACCTCAACCTGTACGAAAGAACCAACTGCGTCGGCTCTACTTTATCCCTATCGTCATAAACCAGACGACAGCTCTCCTCATGACTGGTCGAGCCTGACTCAATATGAGGCCTGGCTGCGCTACTACCAGCGAGGTTTGGCATTTGCAGGTTCGCCCTACGCATTTCATACTATTGGCAGCACGATGGCGCTCCATGCCAAAGCCTATGCGCAGGTCCGTGGATTTCCTAAAAGGCTCGCGGGCGAGGACTTCTATATTTTAAACAAGCTCGCCAAAATCGGGCCCTGCCGAATTTTAGACAGCGCTGAGATTGTATTGCGCGGCCGACCCTCGGATCGGGTTCCGTTTGGTACAGGCCAAGGGATGGCCAAGATCCGCAACTTGCAGGAAACCGGCCTCGCCTATAAAATTCACGATCCGAATGTATTTTACGTGCTAAAGGATTTGCATGCTGCCCTGGGGTCTGCAATTAGCTGCGAAGATTTCGTGAGGCTATGGTCTGAGAGGCTAGCGAGCGCGTCTTGTGGTTTGCGGGATTGCCTCAACCGCTGGGAATTTTGCGAACAGCTTGCGGCGGCAGCTGGACGATCAAAGGATCATAGCGGGATGATTCGGCAGGTCCATGATTGG
>CAZOSN010000052.1:0-25538 GCA_964582405.1 uncultured Oligoflexales bacterium
ATCTCGCGCTCAGATCTCGCTTAAAGTCGATAAACTTTGGCGCGACGAAACTGTAACTGGCCAAGCGCGGTCGCTTGGCTTTGCTCTGACAACCGAGCTCGGTCTGCACTACGATCGCGTTATCGAATCGCTTGTGCTCGGTGCAACCTCGGACGCGGTGCAGGATGCTCTGCGAACCTGGCTCAACGAGCGCCAGCCGGTGATTTCCGTGCTCGTCCCTGAAACTAGCACGATTGACGAAAATCAGATCGCTCAGGCCTATGAGCGCGGGCTCGAACGACCGAAGGTCGCTCAGCCGAAATCCCTGAAAGCTAAGGCGGAAGTTCAGGATATTTGGAAGGATACATTGCTGCCTGGCATCGACCTCGTCTACCGGCAAAGGTCCCAGCCCTGCCTATTCACTCTGGTAGCAGCCTCCGAAGGAGGTTTACGCCACGACGGTGCAAGGCACCCCGGTTGGCAAAATGCCTTGGCAACAATGCTGAGCCTGGGCCCAAAATCCATGGATTACGAAGAGTATCTTGAAAAGGTCGAAGGCAACGGTGCTTTAATCGAAGGTTTTAGCGGTAAGGATAGCTTCGGACTAAAGCTGCACTGCTTGCACGAGCATGCCCACCTCATTCTTCCCATTTGGGCTGAGACGATGCTCGCGCCTTCCTTTGACTCGGATCATTGGGAGATCGAAAAAGCAGAGATCCTGGAGACCATCCATTCGCAAGATGACTCGGCGGCTTCCATGGCGCTGCGCGAATTTCAGAGGATGGCATACCTCAAGCATCCTTACCGCAACCCGGTTTATGGAATCAAGGATACTATCGAGGAGCTTGACTCTGCTGCGCTAGAGCCGACCTACAAAGAATACGCCGCAAACGGTCCTTGGGTGATTGGTGCAGTGGGCAACGAACCTTTTGCGAAAGTTTATGACCGGCTTGCCAAAGCGTTAGAAAAGTTTAAGGTTACCCCCCAAAGGCGGGGATTTCCTGACGTTCTGAGTCTTTCTTACCAATCTGGGCGCGCTGACTTTGTCAAGAATCGTGAACAGTCCCATATCATTTTGGGAGTCCCTGGTCTGAGGTGGGATGATCCTGATAGACCAGCACTCGACATTCTCTCGAGTATTCTCGGCGGGTCCGGGGGGCGGCTTTTCGTTAGACTTAGAGATCAACTGAGCCTTGCTTATACCGTCAGCCCGATCTTATCCTATGGTTGCTCTCCGGGTATATTTGGCGGCTACATTGGCTGTTCGTCGGACAAAACCGACCAAGCTCAGGCCGAGCTCAGCCACGAAATTTTTCGCTTTGTGGATGAGAAACCTCAAGACAACGAGGTCCAACGAGCGATAAACTACGTCCTCGGTGATCATGTCTCGAGCCTTCAGCGTGCCGACGCCCAGGCCATGACGATGGCATTGATGGCGGTTTACGGGTATGGTTATGATGATTTTCTGATCTATCCGCAGCGGGTCCGCGAGGTCACCGGGCGTGACGTGCAGCGCGTGGCGAGGCGGTTGTTGGCACAAGACCCGATCATTGTCCACGTCGGTCCGGAAAGTTGAACGTTTGTTTGAAATAGCCAGGATGCAATTGGGGGGTTGAAGAAACGATTATGAGTGTAGCGCAGAAGATATTCAAATCATCGGTTGGCTTAAAATTTGTAGTGGGCGTAACGGGTTTGTGCCTTTTGGGGTTTGTTATTGCTCATCTTTTGGGCAATCTGCAGATCTATTGGGGAGCTCAGGCAATCAACGAATATGCTAAGGGTCTCCGGCACTTGCCGCTTGGCCTTCTCTATATCGCCCGTGCTGGTCTGATCGTGATCTTTGCGATTCACATCGTCGGCGCAATTTCGCTCCAGTCACAGAATGCCGGTGCTCGCCCAACTCCTTATCACATGAAAAAGCCGGTGGTCTCTAGCATGGCCTCGCGCACGATGCTATACACGGGGCTTTTGATCATCACGTTTGTTCTCTATCATCTGGCGCATTTTACCTGGCATCTTTTTGGCGAAGTTCCTCACCTATCGGATGGTGCGGTCGATGTCTACGGCATGGTTGTTATGGGATTTAAAAATCCGGTGATTGCGCTTAGCTACATTGCCGCCATGATCGTGTTGGGGCTTCACCTTAGTCACGGCATTGCCAGTTTTTTTCAAACTGCTGGATTTAACCACAATCAGTACAACGGGGCTATCAACTGCGCGGGCAAGTCGCTTGCCTGGGCGATCGCCTTGGCCAATATTTCGATACCGGTTTCGGTTTGGCTCGGATTTATTTCGCTAACTTAATTCTACATCTCTGAGGTCGCTATGGAACTGAACTCCCAAATACCCGACGGTCCTTTGGCGCAGAAGTGGGACAGTCACAAATTCAATATGAAACTGGTGAATCCGGCCAATAAGCGAAAGTACAAGGTTTTGGTCGTGGGCACCGGACTTGCGGGATCTTCCTGTGCCGCAACCCTCGCCGAACTTGGCTATCAAGTCGAGGCCTTTTGTTTTCAAGACAGCCCGCGGCGCGCGCACAGCATCGCCGCCCAAGGTGGCATCAACGCAGCAAAAAACTATCAAAATGACGGCGATAGCACCTACCGATTGTTCTACGACACGATCAAGGGTGGAGATTTCCGCGCTCGCGAGGCTAATGTCTACCGTCTCGCTCAGGTCAGCGCTAACATCATCGATCAATGCGTGGCCCAAGGGGTACCCTTTGCCCGTGAATACGGAGGACTGCTTGCCAACCGCTCGTTCGGTGGCGCCCAGGTGTCGCGAACATTTTATGCCCGCGGCCAAACGGGTCAGCAGCTGCTTCTGGGCGCTTACTCGGCCTTGTCGCGCAATATTGGGCTTGGCCGTATAAAGATGCATCCACGCACCGAGATGCTTGACCTGATCGTCGTAAATGGCAAAGCCCGCGGAATCGTGGTCCGAAACCTTGTGACCGGCAAAATCTCGTCCCATGTGGGCCATGCCGTGGTGCTCGCGACTGGCGGTTATGGCAATGTTTTTTACCTCTCTACCAATGCCATCAACTGCAACGTAACGGCAACTTTTCGCTCCTACAAGAAAGGTGCTGGTTTTGCAAACCCCTGCTACACACAGATTCATCCAACCTGCATCCCGGTAAGCGGTGAGCATCAATCCAAGCTGACCTTGATGTCGGAATCCTTGCGCAACGACGGCAGAGTCTGGGTACCCAAGAAAAAAGGCGACAAACGCCCCGCTGGCCAGATCCCCGACGATGAGCGCGACTACTACCTTGAGCGCAAATACCCAAGCTTCGGCAACCTTTCCCCGCGAGATATCGCCTCACGCAGTGCCAAGGAAGCCTGCGATAATGGACTTGGTATCGGCGAAACCGGGCTGGGCGTCTACCTCGATTTTGCCGATGCGATCAAACGACTTGGAAGGCACACCATTCAGGAGCGTTACGGCAACCTTTTTGAAATGTACGAACGCATTACGGCGGAAAACCCCTACGAGGTTCCGATGCGGATTTACCCCGCCGTGCACTACACGATGGGTGGCCTGTGGGTCGATTACAATCTTATGAGCACCATAAAAGGCCTGCATGTCTTGGGCGAAGCCAATTTTTCCGATCATGGAGCCAACCGCTTAGGAGCCAGCGCTCTCATGCAAGGTCTGGCCGACGGGTATTTTGTGATCCCCTATACGATCGGTCACTACCTGGCCTCCACGACATTTGAACCGCTCGATGCCGAGCACAGTGAGTTTAAGAAAGGTGAGGAAGACGTCAGAAAACTCACCGAAAAGTTGCTCAAGATCAACGGCAAAAGGTCTGTTGATTCATTTCACAAAGAACTCGGCAAGGTGATGTGGGACAACTGCGGCATGGCACGCAGCAAGGAGAGCCTCGAGAAAGCCCTCAAAGAAATACCAAAAATTCGTGAGGAATTTTGGCAAAACGTTCGTGTGCTTGGCGCCAACGAATCAGCCAATCAATCGCTTGAAAAAGCCGGGCGCGTGGCCGACTATCTCGAATTTGGCGAGCTAATGGTCCGCGACGCCCTCCTGCGCGAGGAATCCTGCGGCGGTCATTTTCGCGTCGAGCATCAAACGCCGGAGGGTGAGGCCATGCGGGATGACGAAAAATTCGCTCATGCTGCGGTTTGGGAATACACGGGTGTGAACAGCAAACCCGTGCGTCACGAGGAAACTCTCAAGTTTGAAAACGTTAAGCTTGCGACAAGGAGCTACAAATAATGAAACTCAAGCTACAGATCTGGCGACAGCCTCATGCGAAAGCTCCAGGTAAAATGGTCCCCTATGAACTTGACGAAGTCTCCCCAAACAGCTCCTTTCTTGAGATGCTGGACCAGCTCAATCAACAGCTGATCGAAAAGGGTGAAGAGCCGGTGGTATTTGACCACGACTGCCGCGAGGGCATTTGTGGCGCGTGCTCTCTATTCATTAATGGCATGGCCCATGGTCCGGAAGACCGCACCACGACCTGCCAACTTCATATGCGTAGCTTTGATGATAATGCCACGATTGTGATAGAGCCGTGGCGTGCCAAGGCGTTTCCGATAGTCAAAGACCTCATGGTCGATCGCTCGGCATTCGATCGGATTATCCAAAAGGGCGGGTTTGTTTCAGTCAACACCGGTGGCACCCCCGATGCCAATGCGCTACCGATTGGCAAACCCATAGCCGATCGCGCGATGGATGCCGCCGAATGCATCGGCTGTGGTGCTTGCGTCGCCGCATGCAAGAATGCATCCGCGATGCTATTTGTCGCCGCAAAGGTGTCACACTTGGGCAGCCTACCTCAGGGCAAGCCCGAAAGTCAGGCGCGGGTGATGAATATGGTCACGCAAATGGACAACGAAGGCTTTGGCAACTGTACCAACCAGTACGAATGCGAGGCCGCCTGCCCCAAAGGCATCAGCGTTAAATTCATCGCGCAGATGAATCGCGACTATCTGTCTTCGGCGTTTTCTGCAGAGGAAGTTGCCGAGTCGTTGCAAGACTGATTTGCGACCCATCCCGCTTGCCAGAATACCTCCGCGATGGTATTTGTTGCCCCAAAGGTTTCGACCCTGGCAACCACCCGCAAGGGTGGATCTTACCTATCATCGGTCTGAGAAAGTCAAAGAATCGTGGCAGGATTGAACGAAGAGTGCGGAGTTGCTGGAGTCTTTGGGGATCCCGAAGCGGCGAGGCTCTTGTACCTCGCACTCTATGCCCTTCAGCACCGAGGTCAAGAAGCCTCAGGCATCGTGACCTTTGATAGCAGGGGCTACTTTCATTCACACAAAGACTTTGGCCTTGTCCGCGACGCTTTTACATCGGAACATCTAGCCAAATTATTAGGCCACTCAGGCATAGGTCATAATCGGTACTCGACTCACGGCGGCCGACTTATGCAAAATATTCAACCATTTTCGTTTAAATCCGCCCTAGGCAAAATGGCCATCGCCCAAAATGGCAACATCAGCAATGCCGATGAGCTTAGGAGCGAGCTTGAAGAGCAGGGTTCGATTTTTCACTCAACCTCAGATACCGAGGTTTTCATTCATCTGATCGCGCGGGCCAAGGGCGATAGTTTTCTTGAGCGCATTTTTGAAGTCATGGGCATTGTCAAGGGCGCCTATTCCCTTCTCCTTCTCACAAAGGACCGCATGTTTGCCGTGCGGGATCATTTCGGTTTTCGCCCGTTGGTATTGGGTCTCCGGGGTTCATCTCACATTTTGGCCAGTGAGACCTGTGCGCTTGATCTCCTGGAGGCGACTTATGAGCGCGAGATCGAACCCGGAGAGGTTCTAGAAATTGGCCCTCAAGGATACCTCAAGAGTCATTTCCCCTACCCGGCTAGACTGCGAGGCCATTGCGCGTTTGAGCCAATTTATTTTTCTCGCCCTGATTCGAAAGTCTTTGGGGCCGATGTCTATGCCCTGCGCACCCGTATGGGGGAGATTTTGGCCGAGGAAGCTCCAATTGCAGCAGACGTCGTGGTGGCGGTCCCGGATTCGGGTACGCCTCTTGCGCTCGGATATTCTCGCGGGTCCGGACTTCCGCTAGAGATCGGTCTAGTCCGCAATCACTATATTGGACGAACATTTATTGAGCCGTCACAGAACATCCGAGACTTTGGCGTCAAACTCAAGCTTAATCCGATCGGCGCGGTGCTTGAGGGTAAACGCGTGGTTGTGGTCGATGATTCACTCGTCCGCGGGACAACCTCAGCAAAAATACTGCGAATGATCCGCAAAGCCGGCGCAAAGGAAATTCATTTTCGAATCGGCTCGCCACCAATCACCCATTCATGCTATTTCGGCGTTGATACACCCAATCGCGAGGATCTGTTAGCGGCTCAAAAAAACGTGGCTGAAATTGCCAACTTAATTGGAGCCGATACCCTGGCCTTTTTGAGTCAGGCGGGTCTTAGGAAAGCACTTGGAGAGCACAGTTCACGCTATTGCTACGGTTGCTTTTCCGGACGCTACCCTGAGGACCCCTGCACCCCGATTACCGAGCAACCTACTGACAGGACCCATGGTCCGGGGTATAAATCCTATCAGTAACGATCAAAAATCCGAGCATAAGTCCTCAGAAAATAGTGATGATGAGCCTGACTTCTATTGGGAAAACGGCTTCATCGTCTTTACGGCAAGCTATCTGCTCAAACGCGGCACCTGCTGCAACAGCGGATGCCGGCACTGTCCGTACCGGCCAAAAAAGATAAAGATATAATTGGGGAGCTATCAGCCCTCAACCTCGCGTCCCTCGGACGCCGCGTGCTGGAGAGCAAAGCAGGGCGCAACCGCTGATTCCGCCAAGCTTATAATATCTAGCACCTGAGCCTTGGTGAACGCCGCCCCTTCGGCAGTACCTTGGATTTCCAATATCTTGCCAGACTCGGTGAGGACAACGTTCATGTCAAGGTCAGCCGACGCATCCTCTTCGTAGTTGAGATCGACGAGCAACTCGCCGTTCTTAAGGCCAACTGAAACTGCTGCGACGCAGTCTTTAAGTGGATTTTGATTTAGACGACGCTGACGCATCAACTGATCAATCGCGAGTTTCAAGGCGACATAGGCGCCCGTAATGGAAGCCGTTCGGGTACCTCCGTCGGCTTGTAGCACATCGCAGTCGACATTGAAGGTGAGGTCGGGGCATTTGGTCAAATCAATGATTCCGCGCAAAGATCGACCGATCAAGCGTTGTATTTCCTGCGATCGCCCTGAAGGGCTAGGACGCTCGCGTCGGCAGCGGGTCGAGGTGGACCCGGGCAACATGCCGTACTCCGCAGTTAGCCAACCTTGCGCGGGAGACGAATTGCGCAAAAAAGCCGGCACACCCTGCTCCACACAAACCGTACACAAGACTCGCGTATCACCAAACTCGATCAGGACACTGCCATGAGCGTTCTTTGAGTATCCAGGGACAAAACGAATGGGACGAACCTGCTCAGGCAATCTGCCATCTTTACGCATAAAATACCTTCTATCTTAATTAACACCGCGCAGTTGGACGGGCGGCAAGCAAAGGGGCATAGATAGCGAAACTTAGCTAGTATGGCAACTCTTCATCGAGCCAATAGACAAGAATTTCGGCATCACCCTACTGCCGTTTTGCGTTGCGCTGCTGGAGGCTTTGCGTTAGGATTTCGTGTTTTCCGCAATACCTTCGAAAGGATAGCGTTTTTTCATGACTGTCGGCAGTCCCATGGAACTGAATTCCACGCAGCATAGAAATCTTGGCGTTGCCATCACGATTGCAGCAATCATTTTTCACGTCGTGACGATTCTCTTGCTTTTTGGACGAACGGCTCATTCCGACTTCCTAACCGGCGATGCGTTCATCTATCAATATTCGATCGTGCAGAACGCAAAAGGCAATCTATTTACGCTGCCCGGATATGAGGTGCATCGCGCCTATCCTCCTGATTTTCGACTTCATTCCGATCACGGCTCGTATTTGGCTGATCATGCGATATTTACTGACCTCGCCCTGGCGCCGCTTTATCTGCTCTACCCAAAGGCTCCGATGCCGACGATCCTGTACTCTTTGCTTGCCTGCATCGGATTTTTTGTTCTCTGGCGAATCATGTATGCGCTCAAGGTGCCTTTAGTTTTGCAGCTTTTTCTAGGTGGGTACTATTTCTTCTCGCCGCTTTCTCTTTCGGAAGACTTCAGCCCGTTCATCCACCTCGGGTATCCTGAGTTTCTATCCATCCCACTGCTTTTTGCGATGTTTGCTAGCTTTCAGCATCGTCGGTACATACTATTTGGAATCTTTACCTTGCTGTTTGCGATGGTAAAAGAAACCAACCTCATTCTGGCAATACCCGTAACCGTTTTTCTTTATTTTTCGCCTGGCAGCTCAAATTACAAAGGTCAGCTGCGGGTCTTACTGTTTCTCTTAGGAGCCCTTGTAGTCATCGATCATGCCTTATTGCCTCGTTTATTAGGCACCAAGAACCATCCGATGTTTTTGCTCGGGAATGCACTTACCGAATTCTCTCAGTTCTCGAATCCTTTCAAGCATATCGGCCCCATGCATCTGGCAAGAGTTCTATCTTGGTGCGGGCCCTTTTTCCTGCTGTGTGTGATGAGGCTACGTGAGGTTGACTCACGATCTCGAATGTTTGCTGCCATGATTCTAGGATTGCTCGTTATTTATTTGGGTGGTTCTTATATCCGTCATTTTGCATTCCACAACCTGTCGATACCCTTTGCCGCTTTTTTTGTGCTCTTTCCGTGGTTAGTGAGCAGAACGGGTAGTTTTAGACTAAAGAAATGGGAAATCGCGGTCATTTCCATCATGATAGTCCCAAGTTTTGTCCGCAATATTCAGCACAATATAAAGCGGTGGGATTGGATTCGCGTGGCAAGCGCAAGCGCCCTCAATCAAGAAACCGAGGAAATTTATAAAGAACTGGTTGGGGTGAAAAAACTCTGCTATTCCGTTCCAGCTCACCGGCAGGCGCTATTTTTGAATCATGATGTCGTGCTGCCGATAGGACATCCCAAATGCTTGTCCGCAGATGTGGTCTTGGTTTCAAAAATAATACCCGATAATTCACCCAAGGGTATTGACGAGGGTCGAATGTTTGTCGAACCAATCACAGAAATTGAACCCGTCGCGAATTTTCTCGCAAGCAGCAAGGAATATTCAGTCATGCGCGAGTCGAAGAATTTCATCATCTACCGTAGGCTATAACCTACTTCATCCGCGAGGGGTTCATTGCGAATATTGATAACCGGAGGAGCAGGTTTTGTCGGAGCTTCGTTAGCACAAAGTTTTCGCACGGATTTTCCGAATTCTGAAATCATTGCCTTCGACAATCTGCGACGGCGCGGTTCTGAATTAAATTTAGGAATGTTCAAGCGCCAAAACATCACCTTCGTTCATGGCGATATACGATCGATCAATGACCTCGCCGATCTCGAAGGATCCTTTGACATCATGATCGAAGCTTCTGCCGAACCGAGCGTGCATGCCGGTGTCTCTGGATCCCCCGCCTATCTTCTAGAATCAAATTTGGTCGGCACCTTGAATTGCCTTGCATTTGCTCGGGATCGGGTAGATTCAATGATATTTTTATCGACCTCGCGGGTCTATTCCCTCGAGCCATTGCAGAGTCTGATTCTCAGCGAGACTGCGACGCGGTTTGTTCCCAGTGAGCAGGACCTCGTCGGTTTTTCTAACCATGGCATCGCTGAGTCTTTTTCGACCGTGGGTCCTAGGTCTCTCTATGGCGCTTCAAAACTAGCGTCTGAGATCATTGCGCAGGAATATGCGGATACCTACGGGAAAAATATTATCATCAACCGTTGCGGCGTGTTAGCAGGCCCTGGCCAGTTTGGAAAAGTCGATCAGGGAGTCGTTGCACTCTGGGTAGCAAGCCATACCTATGACCTTGGATTGACCTACACTGGTTTTGGCGGAACAGGCAAGCAGGTCCGCGATCTTCTACACCCCAAGGATCTTTATCGCTTGATCCTAAAACAACTTCTGGAATCGAAAAAGGAAGTTACCCGAGGTCAAATCTATAATGTTGGTGGCGGGATCAATAATTCAATTTCGCTCTTAGAATTAACGCAGTTATGCCAAAAAACGGCGGGGCGCATGGTTTCGATAAGCTCGCGAGCGGGAACGGCTCGAGTGGACATTCCCTACTATGTCTCAGACTTTCGGAAAGCCGAAGCGGCATTTGACTGGCAGCCCCAGATCAAACCTGAGCAAATTATTTTAGAAATCCATGATTGGCTGAATGCTAATGAGTCGATCATGAGGCCGCTGTTCGTTCCCTAGGTCAGGAGTATGCAATGGCTGTAGCATTGATCACTGGGTCTTCTGGCCTAATCGGTAGCGAGTCCGTGAAGAGATTTCATGGTCTAGGATTTGACGTGGTCGGTATCGACAACAATCTTAGGCAGTATTTTTTTGGTAAAGACGGCTCGACTGAGTGGAAAACAAAGGAACTCACAAGCACACTCAGCCGATTTACTCATTGTGATCTTGATATCCGTGACGAATCCTCCATCGAACGCATATTTAAACAATACGGACGATCCATAGATCTCGTGATTCATGCTGCGGCCCAGCCAAGTCATGATTGGGCTGCGCGCGAACCCATGACTGACTTTAGCGTGAACGCCACGGGCACGCTTGTTATGTTAGAGGCCACGCGGAAATTTGCACCCGATGCCACATTTATCTTTACCAGCACCAACAAAGTCTATGGCGACCGACCCAACAGCCTCCCACTGGAGGAGTTGCCGCTACGCTGGGAGGTCACAGATCCAAGATTTCAATTTGGAATCGACGAGTCAATGTCGGTCGATCAATCAAAGCATAGCATATTCGGAGCCTCAAAACTTGCCGCAGATATCATGTGCCAGGAGTATGGCCGCTATTTTGGACTCAAAACGGGGATTTTTCGAGGTGGGTGTCTGACCGGGCCATCTCATTCCGGGGCCGAACTTCATGGCTTTCTTGCCTATTTGGTTAGATGCTTAGTCGAGGGGCGGCCTTATACAATATTCGGTTACAAAGGAAAACAGGTTCGAGATAATATTCATTCTGAAGATCTCGTCAATGCTTTCCAATGCTTTCATCAGAATCCGCGTCCAGGTGCCCTATACAACATCGGTGGTTCGCGGCACAGCAACTGTTCGATCCTTGAGGCCATTGAATTCTTGCAAACAAAGACCGGTAAAACGCTGCACTATACGATTTCCGATGCCTCACGTACGGGAGATCACATCTGGTATGTAAGCGATGTTCGGGCTTTTCAACGCGACTATCCAGCCTGGACCTATAAATACAGTTTGGACACAATGCTCAGCGAAATCTTAGAAGCTATGGAAGATCGTCATGCCTGAAATTAAACTATCTGTCGTGATACCCGCTCACAACGAAAGGCAATGCCTTGAGGCTACGATCCGCAACCTACACAAGGCTTTACGAGAAGAAGAGATTGTTCACGAGATCGTCGTGGTTAATGACAACTCGAGCGACGGTACGGAGACCATTTTAAGAGATCTGAAAGCTGAAATTGCCGAGCTCACTTTCATCAATAACCGTCCACCCAATGGTTTTGGGTTTGCCGTCCGATGCGGACTGATGAATTTCACAGGTGATGCTGTAGCAATTTTTATGGCAGATTCATCTGACAACCCTAAGGATCTCATACGATTTTACAAAACGATGGTTCGATACGATGTCGATTGTGTTTTTGGCACTCGCTTTGCCAAAGAGTCTACAGTTACGGATTACCCGATATCAAAGCTAATCATCAACCGTTTGGCGAATTTGTTCATCAAGTTTCTTTTCAATCTGCCCTATAATGATGTCACCAATGCATTCAAGCTTTATCGCCGTCATACGATAGATGGATTAAAGCCGTTTTTATCCCATCATTTTAATCTAACCGTTGAACTTCCACTCAAGGCCATTATCAGAGGCTACAGTTATATGATCGTACCGAATGATTGGAGCAATCGGACGGTAGGATTATCAAAACTCAAACTGAAAGAAATGGGTTCTCGCTATTTATTTATAGTCCTCTACTGCTTTATCGAAAAATGGCTCTCGCGCGGTGATTATCGCTACCGATTTCACGCCCCGCACCCTCAAGATTCCAAGACAGCTTCGCAAATTTCGAGAAGCTCGACGGCTCCATGAAATCCTAGGGACAACAAGTCCTAATAATCGATGAACGAAAAGGCGTCCTTCAGAAGTCTTTGTGGTTCGTCAAACAGAGCGGACTCGATTTTCAGATCTCACCGACTCAGAAGCATTTCGGAGGACAAGAGTTAGAAGACATACGACAATGAGATTTGAAGAGGTAAGACCCTGGGCATCGAACGTGTAAAATACTATGATTCCTGACCAAATCGCCAAACCCACGGGATTATTGATGAGCCGGACACCTGCTCTCGTGAGCATGATAAGGAGCGGGAGGATCCCCCAAAACCCGAACGCTTTCATATAGGATAGATAGACGGATTCGACACTTGAAAAAGTAACAATCCGGCGGTGAGTCTGAGTCAAGGCTTCGACAGCTGGACCAAGTCCACCGTTTGTGTAGATGCTTTTAATGATAGAATTCATCTCTATTCCATAGGCATAAAATCGATGAAATACTGGCGGAATATCGGTGAGATGACTGCGCATAGCAAAACATGCCACATAAAGCATTATCGGCATGATCGAACCTATTATAATTAACACTTTAAGTCCTGACGCCAAATACCAAAGCAGCGTTTCACCATTGTCTCGCGCTCGCGTCGCGATCGATCGGTGATATTGATTTAGCATCCAGGCCACGACAAACGCTATCGATGCTACCAAAAAGCTCGCCTCAACGTTTCGGGAATCGGCTAGGTGAATGAGGTAAAAAAAGCTAAGCAGAATCAAGCTGGTCATAAATCTAGCAAGACTAGGTGCTAGAGGACGTTGTGAAAAACAATTCACGAATAAAATCATGCCGACCGTTGCAGCAAGTATCATGGAAGAGGTATCAAGCGGATGGGCCATTCCTAAGTGCAGTCTGGGCCTCAAATAGTTGGTTGACGTCTCAAATCCGAATACAAACACTCCCACAATTAGAAATACGATTGCCGAAAATCCTACTCCGTACAAGTAGGTGGTAAATGAGGTACGATCAAGGCCTATCATCGCTATAATGCCAGCTCCCGTGAGTAAAACCGGAGCAACCGCAGAATAAGCAAAATCATGATCCGGATAAACCGCGAGAGAAATCAATGGAACCACTAAAAAGGTAAACGTGATTAAAAGTCCATCAAGACTCGACACCAGATGTCGGAGAGATCTCCGTGACGAAAAAATACCAACAGAGAGTGGCAAAAGGAAGCGAAGGCTTCGGAGAATCTCTGGTGGAAAAGCAGGAGGTGGGCGCAGGTAGACACCCGGTGTGTCAATAGAGTAAGACAACCAAACTAAACCCGACAAAAGACCCAAGACAAGCAGCATCGCCCTCTTTAAATTAGTCCAATCATCCGCGTCTGTCCTGACAGCAAGGTTCATGTCACCCTTTCGAACACGATCGACCGCCGAATCCATTGGTACGAAAAACGAGCTACTTCGAAGGCTGCGCTCAAGGCAAAGCCAAAAATCAAACCTAAGCCCATCCAGAGCGGAGTCTGTCGAGATAGCACTCTGTAGTCAGAGATGAATTCATCAAGGTTGATTGGCTTGTTTGAAGCATAGTCTTTTGCGATTTCGGGCGAAGTTGGCGTTGCATTACCGAAGGAATCTGTTTGAGATTCGAAATAGTTGTTTAATAACGTCAGAAAGTAGTTTTGAATTTGCTCATGATTCAAAGGTTCCTTGCTGAGCGTGCGAAAATAAGCTTTGCCAGATATCGGCAGATACTGAGAATCGAGATAGCCATCGTTGGCACCTATCCCAAGATCACGCCTTACTGAAGATAATTCCAATTTCGAAAAATCGTTGTGCCAGCTGAACGGTATCGTTCTTGGAGCGTTAAGATCCAATATAAATTCCTGATCATAGGTATGATAGGGAGCTCGAAGACAAGGCGCCAATGATACGGTTGCAACCACCGATGCAGCAATAATCCACCGGTGTTTCACCAGAGGCAGCATAGACGTGCTGAGCCTATCGGGAGCTCCTGAACCATACTGGTCAGCGCGCAGTGTCGCGAACGGAATAAAGAACAATACGATTAGTCCGCCCCAGAGCGCATACAATCCGCACGACAGCCACAACTCTTGGCCAACATGAATGACCTGATTCGCAAGCATACCGTTGGGGTTTAATTCCGGGTCAACCAAAGCGTACTCAGGATTCACCCGATTATATTCCCGTGTCGCCAGTATCAAATTAGTTGCCAACCGAGGCCACAACTCCTGTTCATCCATAGGATTCTTTGATTCAACCAACAGCACAGGTCCGGATTTTCTCCGCACCAAGGCAATTCGTCCTGGAGGCAAGCTTTCCGCATCTTCCAAGCCGCGACTCAGAATCCGGCGCAGTGCCAAATCGATCGTAAGCACGGCAAAGTCATGGGGGCCATCCTGCCTAATGAGGGGAATGGTTGTTCGGTACATGACTCCTGCCCAATACTGACGAATCCCAAAGAAGGCGCCTAGCGTCAGCCCAAGAAGAATCAATACCCTAAATTTTTGAATTCCTTGGATTAAATCCATTGTGCCGGTTCGCTCTTGGTCTATCCAATGCATGCGGTCCATAAGACGCTCAAACTGATTATGGAAATAGCTCTACCAATAGCACGATCACCGCATCATGGACCAGCCTAATAGACTGTCAAAACTTTTTGGCTTGTAAAGACGTCAAAATCAAAAATCCGACAACAATCAAAATTAAAATCAGTATAAATCCGGATATCGCCCGATAGAAAGAATTCTTGGACTTAGGCTGATCCTTCGCACCATTAGCCGAAACCACCGTCGTCTTGGATCTATTAAGGGTTGTTATTGTTGGTTCATCGTGAGCAAACGCGGACTCGACCAATCCGTTCGAATGAGCAAGCTTCTGATTTATCGCACTATTGACGCGCTTGATGACCCTTTCAACCAAAACTTCGGGGTCAGAGGGTTCAAATTCGACTATACGTGACATCGGTTGCTTCCTGTATTAAACTCCCACGCCTAAAAGGCTGTTTGTTTTATGAAGGTTCAGCGCGGCCAGCGAGCCTCCCAGCTATTTTACGAACCGGCCGTTCTCAAATCATAGCCTGTTTTATCAAGGATTGCCGCGAAAATTGCCATGCTCGACCTAAATACGCTTAACCCACCCCAACGCCAGGCAGTCGAACAGACTGAGGGTGCGCTTATCATTCTGGCTGGGGCTGGAACCGGTAAAACTCGGGTCATTTCTTACCGGATCGCGCACATGGTCGCCAAAGGTTATGATCCGCAATCAATTGTGGCCATGACCTTTACCAACAAGGCGGCGCGCGAGATGCGTGAGCGTATTTCCGCACTATGCGGGCCCAGAGCCAAGGGTTTGCACGTCGGAACATTTCATAGTTTTTGCCTTGCGATCTTGAGGCGCTATACAAAATATACCGACCTTGACGCCAAATTCACGCTGATAGGAACCTCAGAGCAGCTCGAATTTGTCCGGCGAGCGATCGATGAAAATGGCTGGAGTGGCCTCTATCAGCCGCCGATTTTACTCGAACGGATTGGTCGCTGCAAAAACCTGCTACTATGCCCCCATGATCTCGGCTCAGATCATTGCGGCTCCCTCGGTCTCGGTGAAGGCGATGTCAGGGTGCTCAAATTGGTTTATACCCACTATCAAAGACAGCTTCGCCTCAACCGGGTTATCGACTTCGATGATTGTATTTTTGAATTCATCAAGCTGCTCAAAACTCATGACGAAGTTCGGCACAAAATCTGCTCTGCGCTCCGCTATTTCCTCGTCGATGAGTTTCAAGACACAAACTTCAGCCAGCTCGAAGCGCTCAAACTTCTGGCAACTTCGGGCAATGTCTGCGTGGTCGGTGACGATGACCAATCGATCTATAGCTGGCGTGGCGCCGAACCCAAAATTCTTGAGCTTTTTGAGAGCCACTTCCCCGGCTCGCGTCTGATCAAACTCGAACAAAACTACCGCTGCTCCAATGTCATTCTAGGCGCGGCCAATCGGGTCATTGCCAACAACAGAAGTCGCAAGGTAAAAGTTTTGTGGAGCGATTCGCGCAAGAACGATCCGATCATTGTCGCGGGTCACATGGATGAAATGGCTGAAGCTCGCTGGATTGCTCAAAAGTGCATCAGTTTTTTGGGCCAGGGTCGCAAACTTGAAGACATCGGAATCCTCTACCGCACAAAATCTCAGGCCAAAGCCTTTGAAGTCGCTTTGCGCGAATCGGGCCTAAAATACAAGGTCTTTGGCGGAACCAGCTTTTTCGAAAAGAAGGAAATCAAGGATTTTCTTGCCTACTTCAAGCTTTCGCTAAACCCAAACCATAGACTCTCATACTGGCGGATCATAAATACCCCAAGCCGTGGGATTGGCCTGAAAACTCAAGAAATTATCGAAGAAGCTGCCAAAGCAAAGGACCTCTCCCCATTCGAAAGCGTCGGGCAAATTATGCCGGATCTTCCCAAACTTGCGCAAAAAGGTCTCACCGAACTCAACGAAATCCTCCTGCGCCTATCTCACGACCCGGTATCCTCGCCCGATCAGGTGAGGCGCCGCGGTCATGAGATCATCGACGCCTTTAAGCTCGAGAATGACATTAGACTCAATGCAAAAAACGACAAGTCCAGGCAGCGCAAATTAGAAAATTTGCGCAAGCTGCCTGATTGGTTAAAAGCGTTAGCCGAGAACTGCGAAAAGGATGAAACCGAACCATTTAGCGCCGACGCGTTGATTGACCAATTAGCCCTCACCGACGAGGGCAAACCCACTGACGACAAAGACCCACCCTCACGAATTTCGCTCATGACGATCCATGGCGCTAAGGGTCTTGAGTTTCCAGTTGTTTTTCTTCCTGGCATCGAGGATGACATCTTACCTCATAAAAACTCCGATTCGCCGCAGGCGATAGATGAGGAGCGCCGGCTTTTTTATGTCGCGATAACCCGCGCAAAACAGAACCTTTTTATGAGCTTTGCCGCCAAACGCAACACCGGTTTTCAGCAGAACACCAAAAAACCTAGCCGATTTCTCAAAGAGTTGCCGGAAAAAGGAATCCTCGTCGAAACAGAAATCGCAGCTGAACTCGACCCGGAAGAGAAGCGCATTCACAATATCAATCGCTTATCCCAGCTCAAAGATAGGCTGAAATCAGGCTTCAAACATCAATAACACCGCGCGATTTGATATAATTCTTGAGGTTTTTGAGAATTTTGTCTTCGATCTGGCGCGCCCGCTCGCGGGTAATGCCGTATTTGTCACCGATCTCTTGCAAAGTCGCGGGTTCATCGGCAAGCATCCGGGACCGGAAAATATCGAGATCACGGTCTTTCAGTGTTCCCTCAAACTCTTCGAGATGATCGTGAAACAGATCCCTGAGTTCTTCTCCTGACAACCGGTCCTCGATGCTGATCTGGTCAGCAAGAGCCATAAGGCTTCCTCGACTCGGCCCCTCGCTATCGCCATCGATAGATGCATCGAGCGATACGTCGGGTGCAGCCATTCGCATCTGCATCTCGATCACGTCTTTTTCTTTGACGTCGAGAGAATCCGCCAATAGCTTGGTATCGACCGATTCGTACTCATTAAGCAGCCGTTCGGTCTCTTTCTTAAGGTTGTAGAACAGCTTGCGCTGAGCGACAGTCGTTCCGATTTTAACCTGGCTTTTGTTGTCCATGATATATTTCAATATGTAGGCACGGATCCACCAGGCCGCATAGCTGGAAAGCTTGACTCCCTTATAAGGATTGTAGCGTTTGACTGCCTGCATAAGGCCATAATTGCCCTCTTGAATCAGATCGAGCAGGTTGATCTGTGCTTGACGGAAATCGTTGGCGATCTTGACCACCAACCGAAGGTTTGAGGTCACGAGCCTATGGGCGGCCCCGACATCGGACTGATCGAAATGGGCTTTGGCATAATCTAGCTCCTCCTCTGGAGAAAGAAGGGGGTATTTCGCGATCTCGCGAAGATAGAGCTGCAACGGCGACACATGCGCAAGGGACTTGTCCTCCTGGACAATCGGTAGTCTACGTGTCATAGTCGGGGCCTTTTGCAGTGGACTCCAGAAAGGAAAGCTATGTCAGGAATTGGGATCATAACAAATCCCCACTCTAAATCAAACAAGCGAAATCCAGAACGCTCGGGCTATTTGAGCTACATTGTCGGCAAAAAAGGCTTTCTCGAAATCACAAATAGTTTAGACGACTTAGACAGAGCAGCACGCTTTTTTCTCGAACATCAAATAGAGATCCTAGCCATCAACGGTGGCGATGGCACAATTTCGCATACCCTTTCTGCGTTCTGCCGGGTTTACGGCGACCATCCGATGCCAAAAATTCTGCTCCTAGGCGGCGGAACCATGAACGTCCTAACGTGGAACCTCGGCCTTGGAGGCTCTCCCGAAGGACGCCTCGCACAAATTGTGGAGTCGATGAGCACAGAGGCCACAATTGAAACCCGAAACGTCAGCAGCATCCAAATCGGTGATATGCATGGCTTTCTCTATGCAGATGGTTCAAGCGCCTTGATCCTTAAGGAATTCTACCGCCATAAAACGGGGTATTTTGGAGCAGCATGGCTTGGAATCCGACTGGTTTTTTCAGCTCTCTTCCAAGGAGCGCTATTTCGACGCTGTATCCAGGCACGCGACGTGATCTTTCATCCCAAACCGCACGTGCCATTTGAACATGCTTCGCTTGGCACTTTCGCAACCACCCTAGCCTTCCTGCCGCTTAAAATCCCGATGTTTGGCCGAGCTGTTCGCTCCGGGCCAAAATTTCGCGCCGCAACGATGGCAATGAAGCCATCCGAACTCGTCTATCGCCTGGGAGTCCTTGGCTTGTATGCCAAACAGGGTCATTTTTGGGGAAAACACAACTTCGACACCGCCGAACTTGTTGTTGGCAGCAAAGTCGATTTCCCCTACACACTCGATGGCGAACTCTATACTTCACGCAATAACACCGTTACAATTAAAGGCGGAAAAAACTTAGAATTTATAATTCCTGCGAAGCCGCTATGAATCAAATTCAATCCGAGCATCTCGATGCTATTGGCCAAGCTCTGAGACTTCCGAATCTCAAAGCCGAAGCACTCACTCCCGATGGAAGCAGCCGCGCCTATTATCGCCTTATTTCCCAAAGCAAGCCCCACCTCGTTTTAATGAGGCTTGCCGGTGAAGACCGAACAGCTTTGGCTGAAGATCGCTACGATTGGATCGGCGTCCAAAAATTTCTGTATAAAAACAAATTTCATGTGCCTGGGATTGTTCTGACGCTGCCCGAATGGGGCTATATTGTCACAACCGACTTTGGTGATGTGACTCTCGAAAGTTTTACGCATTCAGCAAATAACAAAGCGATCCGTGACGCCTACGACAGCGCCATTGACGCAATCTGCCGATTTCAAAGCTTGCGACCCGACGCTACTGAAGTATGGGCCCAGCGAGCTTTTGATTTTGAAAAATTCTACTACGAACTTAATTTTTTCCGAACCCATCTACTCGAACCATTTGAATTGATCGCAAGACCTGAGATTGCCCGATTTGATGAGGAGATTCTGGAGCTTGCCCGCTCCGCTGCTAGCCATTCGCGAGTATTCACTCACCGCGATTTTCATAGCCGAAATCTGATGATGACCGATAAAGGCCTTGGAATCATCGACTTTCAAGACGCACGGATCGGTCCACAAACCTACGACCTTGTCTCGTTAATCTTTGATTCTTATGTAGACTTTAATGAGAACGAACGGCTAGCCATGTTTGCCGATGGTTTGGCTCAATTGACAAATCCAGGCTCGGAGTGGCCGGCGGTACTCTGCCAACGCCAACTCAAGGCGTTGGGTAGTTTTGGTTATCTTACCAACACCGTGAAACGAGGCAACTACCTGAGCTATGTCGAGGGTGCCTCAAAGAGCCTCTTGTATTGCCAGAAGGATCTAAAAGCATGGCCCTTTATCGCGGAAACTCTCCTACCTCGTCTCGAACAATTCGGTAAAACGACCAGGAAAACTTGATGAAAGCCTTAATCCTTGCAGCCGGCCTCGGTAGTCGGATGCAGCCTCTGACCGACACGACACCTAAGCCCCTCTTGCCGTTTATGAATGTGCCACTCATCGACCTGGCTTTGGCAAAGCTAGAAGCTGCAGGAATTCGAGAGCAGAATATGGCCATCAACACCCATCACCTGTCTCAAAAACTTGTAGACCATCTGGTCTCGAGGAAATTCTTGGGGCTCATTTCCCATGAGCCGATACTATTGGGCACCGGAGGTGCTGTCAAAAATATCGAAGCCTGGGTAGATGGTGAGGATCTGTTAATCTACAATAGCGACATCATCACCGATGCCTCGCTCGCTGGGTTTGTGGCCCATTTTGATTCCGTAAGATCACACTGCCTAGCCTCTATGCTGCTACTCGATCCCCCCGAGCATGGGAAAACTCCGGTTCTGACAACTCGAGAGGGACAGCTAATTAGGTTCGAAAATCCAGAAAACTCCCCCCATTGGCAGACTTTCACCGGAATCCACATTGTCTCCAACCAATTTATTCGCATGCTACCGACTGGTCCAAGCGGGATCATAAGAACCTACGAACAAGGCCTTGCAGAAGGGGCAAAGATCTCAACCGAAGCTCACAAGACATACTGGAAGGATCTTGGCACGCCCAACGACTACTGGCAGGCTCACCTGGATTTCTTGCAACTCCCCTCGGTTCAGCAGCAGGCTATCGTCGGTCGCCTAATCAAACTGGCTAGTCACCGCAGTGACTATTCAACAGCAACTGACCAATCAAGTCGTGTTAGCGTCGATTGTCGGATCGGTCCAAACGCTGTGATCCTTGGTGGAACCGTTGTTGGCGCGCATAGTCAATTGTCTAATTGTTTAGTCTATGAGAGCACCCTGGACGAGGTGTCTAATCTCGATGGTTTCATCATGTATAAACAGACAAAAATCTTGTTGAATAGTCCTGCTGAAGTTTAATCCTGGAGGCAGGAGACTGGCGGGTGTGGTGACAACTAGCGAATGAGTTGTGATCGCAGCTACCTTAAAAGTATCAATTTTGTCTTACTTTATTTCTTGAAGTAAATTCGGTTCCAATGAAAATAGAGATTTTGGCTATCATGAAAACCGGCAGCCCTAGCAGCCAAGCTAGCAACTCTGATTTTCTGAACACCTCTTGTTTCATCGATTCTTATTTCCTTCTAGAAATTAAGATAGAACTAAATCGATTCTAAATACTTATTCTGTCACGAACCTAGTCATCAAGCTTCTTCCGGCAAAATTCAGAACGCAGGGAAAAGTGACTGCTGCTCTTGAATTCCTTTCCTTTGCCTTATCGAAGTATCTTATGACATTGGGAATCATCTCTATATTTCTCGCTAAGTTCATTAGATAACTGGCAATTGGCCAATGGTTTGCAGTCCTACGAATGATCCGTCAAATTCGTTTTGAACACTGTTTTCTAGTTCACCTTGATACTCAACGCTAACTTTAACTGGCTCGATTTGAATGTTATAAGAATCAGCGATTTTCAGAGTGCTATCATCCTTGTTATCATGCTTTGAAATCAACGAAGCTGGCTCAACATAGTAAATCGTCTGGCCGACGACCAGTCGGTCTGGATTGTCAATCCCATCATTTTGCCGCCAGATCGTCTTCCAGTCCGACGATCGGCCAAGGACACGCGAGGCGATCGTCGATAGTGTGTCTCCAGGCTTGACGGTTACCTGCGCTTGCTTAACCGACTCGTACGCCGAGGCAAAAGCCATCGTCTGTTCGGTAAGCTGATAATAAACGACGTCACCTGGGTAGATCATATTGGGATTGGCCATCCCTGTAAATTCTGCAATCTCCTTCCACTTTTGCATATCGCCATAGACCTTCATGGCAACCGAAGCTAAGGTGTCCCCACGCTTAATTACATAAGACATCTTGGAGCCCAACTCAGGCAAACCGGGGGCGGCAGGCATGCCAGCATTGGCAACCGGTACGGGTTGCGGTTCGGGTGGAAGTGGGGGAGGTAAAGCCGCTGCCAGGCCTTCGCCCTCGACTTCTTTAGGTTTGGCATTCATGCCGTTGATAAGTTCCTGAAGCTCGTCTTGTTTGGGAGCTGCGGCTACGGGATTGGCTTCGGGCGGCTTAGCAGCCTGATCCATACCATCGCCATTTTGTCCTTCGGCGGTGCCGTTACCGCCGTCTTCGGCGCCACCGTCACCTCCCTCACCACCTTCTTGGCCTTCCACAACATCATCAGCCTGCCCATCTCCGGAACAAGCCGTCATGTGCATGCCGAGGAAGCTCACCAAGAACGCGGCACCGATATGATGCCACAATCTTAATTTCATTGAGATTCTCCTCATTGTTGTTAAAAGTTGTCAAAAAAATTCCGAAACACTGCTGGCTTCACCCCTCTTCCCTCCTTTCTTAACCGGTAAGCTGAAGCCCGTTAATTCTTTACCGCATGTAAGGATCTATCGGTGCAAAACACCTGTCCTTGATCCCATGATGACGATTCCGATATCGACCCGGAAGCGGCAATTTTTCCGATTACAGCTCTCATACGACTGCTTTTCACCAGCTTTATCAACCTAGTCAAAATTTGTTCTAATTTCTGCGGTGTTAAGTGTCCCAATCGCCATCCCAAACACTCTGACTAGGCGATAGATCACCAGTGTTTGGCTAAAATATCTCGAGCGAAGTCCGGTTTTATTTTGCGGGCTTGCGCTTATGTGCAAGAACCACTAAGAAGACCTGGTGCAACGTTAACCGCTATTTGAGGTGTGGGGGCTTGTTTCCGCATATTTCCGTGCTGAAAAATGAATTGGTAGATTTCTCACTGACGGAATCCGCCCGCATCGCGGTCGACTGCACAGCAGGCGGCGGCGGTCACACCGGGCTGCTTTTGAAGCGCTTAGCTCATCACAAAGATAGTCTTGTCATCGCATTCGACAGGGATTCTACTGCTATCAATCATCTAACGAAGCTATTCCCTGATGAACTTAGCCGGGGACGGCTAAAACTCATTCATGACAGCTTTGCAAATTTTGCCCAGCACATAACCCTACTCGGTCATACTCCTGATTGCATTATTGCGGATCTCGGGGTTTCGAGCCCGCAAATCGACGATGGGGCACGCGGCTTCTCCTTCCAAAAAGATGGACCGCTCGATATGCGCATGAATACGAGCGATCTGGTTACTGCTGCCACTTTGGTAAATACCTGCAGCGAACCTGAACTCGCGGGAATATTCTGGGATTTTGGCGAAGAGCCACACGCGCGCTACTACGCAAAAATCCTTGTGGAACGACGGGCAAAAAAACATTTTACCGAAACTGGCGACCTTGCGGATTTCATCAAGCAACGTACAAAATACAAGACCCAAAGCAAAAAGCATCCAGCGACCAAAATCTTTCAAGCCTTGCGTATTGTGGTGAACAACGAGATATCCGAGCTCGAGAAACTTCTAGCTGATGGATTTAATCTCCTTAGACCAGGGGGTCGCTTCGGCATCATATCGTTTCATTCCCTTGAAGATCGGAAAATCAAACAGCACTTCAAGAACCTTGCATGCCCTCCCGAGGTAATGCCCAAGGGTTTGCCGTTGACCGAGGCTGAGCTCAACCTTACTCGGCCAAAATATGCTAAACTAATTAAGCCATTTCCGATAATTCCAGCGGAAACCGAAGTGGCGGCCAATCCACGCGCGCGCAGCGCTAAGCTAAGGGTCGTGGAGAAGGTCTGACAGCACAGAGGCTCTTAATCAACCGAACGAGGGCTTGATCTATGGGCAGATTTAAACCACTCCACCTCTTAGAGTATGGGCTAGCGTTTGCATTGGCCGGACTATTCTTGTTGGCCTTCATGAAATCCTATATCCGTACCGAGGCGACTCTGATCGGCTATCGCTTGGGCGAGCTAAAAGGAAAAGAAGCGAGTCTGCTCGAACAACGTAGCTCGCTGCGCTCTGAGTTGGCTAAACTGACAACTAAAGAAAATCTTCTTAAACTATCACAATAAATCGAAGCGCTGCACCCATGACCAAGGCAACGAGGCTAGCAACTGCGATGGGCAAACTACGGATCGAACGTACGACCATCATCTATGGAATTTTTTGCTTCCTGTTCTTGGCTCTTGCCCTGCGTGCCATCACCATGCATCTTTTTCCACCAAGCTCGCAAAGTCTAAGCGGGCTGGCTGAACGTCAATACAAACGCAATCTCACTCTCTATCCTTACCGAGGCACCATATTTGATCGACGCAACAATGCATTAGCAATAAGCACAAGGCGAAGCTCTTTCTACATCAACCCGCGGGTTTTTGATCCTAACGAAGACCAAATTCACAAGCTTGCCGCTTTGCTTGCCATGCCAACCCAAAAAATTCGGCAGATCGCAAAAATGCGATCGTATTTCTATTGGCTGAAGCGACGCGCCGACACGACCCTTGAACAAAAGATCGAAAAGCTTAGTATTCCTGGACTTTACGTGGTCGCAGAACCTTCACGATTTTATCCGTATGGGCAAATTGCGGCCAATATCGTCGGCGTCAGCGGGGTCGATAACACGGGCCTTATGGGACTAGAAAAGCAGTACGACCACTACCTCAGGGGAGAGTCTAGCGCGATCTCGCGCGACACGGACGCGCGCGGCCGATTCATTTTCCGAGATTCCCAGCTTGCGATCCCCGAAAAACCCGGCCACAACCTCTACCTTACGATAGATCTCGCGATCCAAGAAATCGCCGAACGGGCGCTAAAGGTTGGTATCCAAGAGGCTAATGCCCGCTCTGGTTTTGTCGTGGTTCAGGATCCCCACACGGGCCGCATCTTGGCTATATCCAATTATCCAAGCTTTGATGCGAACAAACCTGATCATATTACCGGGCGTAATTCGCGCGCGATAGCACTTGTTGACCTATTCGAACCTGGTTCCGTGCTCAAGCCGATCGTGATCGCCGAAGCACTCAATCGCAAGCTTGCCCATTTTTCCGACACGATCGATTGCGAAATTTCAGGAGTCTATAAAAATATCCACGATTCTCATCCGAGCGGATTATTGACTGTAGAAGATGTGCTGGTCCGATCATCCAACATCGGGACCTACAAACTCGCGGAGAAAATTGGACCCGAGCAACTCTATAATGCCTATCGAAAATTCGGACTCATGAGTCCCGATCAAAAGCTCGGTTTCCCAGGACAAGTAACCGGGATGATTCCCCCGCCGCAAAAGTGGTCCAATATCCGGTTTGCCAATATTGCATTTGGTCAAGGACTCTTGGTGTCTGCTTTGGAAATCGTCTCGCTTTATTCGGCAATCGCAAATGGTGGAAATCTCCTCCAGCCAATCTTGATCAGCCACCTCACCTCGCCAGGTGGAGCGATCGTCGATGAAAAAACCACCCACGTCATACGCCGCG